>JAUIHC010000480.1 GCA_030432455.1 Phycisphaerae bacterium
ACGGCGCCGACATCGGCCTCCTGCTTGGCGGCTGGGGCCAGCCCGGCATCACCGATCTCAACGGCGACGACAACACCGACGGCGCCGATCTCGGTCTCCTGCTCGGGGCGTGGGGCGTCTGATCCGTCTCCCGATCCCCCGACTCCCCGCTCTCCCCTCCAGCGACTCCCCCCACATGCGATGCTCCCCCCCGCGGTTCCGCCGGTCCGCCGCCGTCCTCCTGATGGCCATCGCCGGCTCGGCGGTCACCGCCGCCCCGCCGTCGATCGACGGCCCCCCGAGCCCCCTTCGGCCGGAGCTGCTTCCGAGTCCCCTCCGAAGCCGCGTGAGCGCCGACGACACCGCGCTCGAAGTGACGGTCGATCAGGCCATCGTGCGACGCGCCGGCGAGATGGCCGACCAGACCGGCACGGTCAGGCTGGGCGGCATTCCGCTGCCGGGCGGGGACACGGTGGATCTCGCCCTGCGACGGATCGAGCCGTTCACGCCGGATGCGACCGTGCTGGTGGTCGGCGCCGACGGCCGCGAACGCCGCATCGCCCCGACCTCGGTCGTGGCGCTCGTCGGCGAGGTCGAGGGTGATCCCGACGGCGAGGCGTTCCTCTGCTTCAGTCCCGCCGGGGTCGAGGGATGGATCCGGACCGACGGCATCGCCTTCGGCGTCTCCGACGGGGTCCACGGCGGCCCGCTTCTGGTCCATCGGCTGGACGCCCTGCCCCCGATCGATCCCGCCCTGCTGGAGAACTTCTGCGGGAGCGATCTGATCGAGCAGCCCGTCGCCGCCGAACCGAACCGCCGCCCGACGGGTCGCACCGCGCGCACGCCGCTCGGGGCACCACCGTGCAGGCTCGTCCGCCTCGCGATCGAGACCGATCAGGAACTGCTGGGCCTCTTCGACGGCAGCGTCAACGCGACCACCGGGTACATCGCGACGCTGGTTGCCGCGTCGAGTTCGATCTACACGCGGGACTTCGGCGTGCGACTCCAGATCGGCTGGCTCCGGCTCTGGACCGACGAGGATCCGTGGAACGCGCCGGACATGGGCGCAGAGCTGGGTGCCTTCCGGAATCACTGGGAGGCGACCATGGGACATGTGGATCGTGATCTCACCCACTTCCTGAGCGGCCGCCCGCTCGGCGGCGGCGTCGCGTGGCTCGGCGTGCTCTGCAGCAACTACAACTACGCCCTGAGTGCGAACCTGAACGGCTCGTTCCCCTACCCCATCCAGAACAACCACGCCGAGAACTGGGACCTCATGGTGTTCAACCACGAGCTCGGCCACAATGTCGGCTGCCCGCACACCCACGACATCGGGGTGGACGACTGCGCCGGCGGCGACTGCTCGGTCACGCCCAACGCGACGATCATGAGCTACTGCCACGGCTGCCCCGGCGGACTTGCGAACATCCGGCTGGAGTTCTGCCCCGAGAACATCGCGAACGTCGCGGCCCACTTCGCCGCGGTCCCCTGCGACTTCCGGGTGCTGCAGGGCCTGGAGGCGGGCGACGACCACGTGCAGATCGCCCCCGATGTCGCGGTCGTGATCGACGTGCTCGCCAACGACGCGGAGAGCGACTGCTCGAGCGTCTTCCTCGACGAGTTCGATTCGATCTCGGCGCTTGGCGGCACGATCGAACGGGATCTGCACGGTGGCGCCGGCGACCGCCCCGCCCTTCGGTACACCCCGCCCGCGAACCCGGGGCCGCACGATTCGTTCACCTACTCGGTCGCCGACGAGGACGGCGTGTTCGTGGATGAGGCGACGGTCACCATCCGGATCGACGTCCCGCTTCCGGCGGTGAACGTCGTCGGCGCCCAACCGGGCATCGTCGGCGAGTACTACGCGCTGTCCTCACCGGCGCAGCTGCCCGACTTCGACACCCTGACGCCGTACGCGTCGTCGGTGTGGAACCGGATCGAGGCCGCCTCCACGAACGGCCAGTTCGCCGACACCGGCCGATCCGATCAGGTCGGGGTCCGCTGGACCGGATGGATCGAGGTGCCGACCGCGGGTTCGTGGATCTTCGGCATCGAGAGCGACGACGGCAGCCGCCTCTGGATCGGTGACGATGTGGTCGTGGACAACGACGGTCTCCACGGCATGGTGGATCGCACCGGTTCCATCAGCCTGATGCCCGGTCGCCATCCGATCCGCATCGAGTTCTTCGAGAACGGCGGCGGGGCCGGCTGCATCGCCCGCATCGCGGGTCCCGATCTGGCCTACGGCGTGATTCCGGATGCGATGTGGTCGCACGGCGGCACCATCGCGGCCCCGGCCGACCTCGACGGCGACGGCGCCGTGAACGGGGCGGACCTCGGCCTCCTGCTCGGGGGCTGGGCGCAGCCCGGCCCGACCGATCTCGACGGCGACGGCACGACCTCCGGGGCCGACCTGGGCCTCCTGCTCTCCGCGTGGACCGGCTGAGGGGGCCGATCCCGCGAAATCCGGGTACCGGACCGGTGCCGGGGCTTGAACCGGCCCGCGGGT
>JAUIHC010000481.1 GCA_030432455.1 Phycisphaerae bacterium
CCCGCCTCGATGAGGATCTCCGCGAGTTCCGTGTGCAACCGGGCCCGGGTCGAGTCGGGAAGGGACTCGTCGTCGGTCCCCCTCCGCACCGCGATCAACCGGACCTCCACGAGATCCCGGGCGCCATGGAGTCGTTCCGCCACCGCGACCAGCTGGGACACCGGGGTCGCCTCGAGCACCCGGGCCATCGCCGATCGCCAGGTGGCCAGATCGGCTTCGAGATCCGCGGGCACCGGGCCGTCGCCGTTCCGCTCGGGCCGAAGTTCCAGCAGTCGCTCGACCACCACCGAGGTCGGGACCGCATCCGAGTCCGCCCACGCCTGCACCGCGATTCTCGCCACGATCGGACTGGCGGCGTGGGCGTGCAGCAGCTCGCGACGCCCGAGCGTGCGATACGCCTCCGCGGCTCCACGCTGGACCGATTCGATCGGTGACCCGACCAGCGCCGCGACCGCGGGAGCGTCCGGGTCCTCGGCCACCAGCACCGCGAGCCGTGCCAGTTCGCGGGAATCGATGACGAGCCCGTCGGCGACGCGACCGCGAATGCGGGCCTGATCGTCGGGATGGAGAAGGCCGGATCCCGCGAGCGTGGCGAGCGCGCGGCCGGCGAGTCTGACCGTCTCCGCATCGTCCGAACCGAGTTGCCGAAGCGCGAAGTCGACGGCGGCCGGCTGGGGACGATTGCCCAGTACCAGCAGACCGGATCGCACCACCTCGAGGTCGGTCTCATCCTCCAGCGACCGGGCGAGCGTCGGGCCCAGGTCCTCGCCGCCGATCGTGTCGAGCACCTTGGCCGCCTTGATGCGGATCGACGGGTCGGCATCGACGAGTCGATCGATGAGCCCCGCCCGCACCGGATCGGGAAGAAGCTTCGCGTCCCGCAGCATCCGCTCGATCTGACCGATCGCCACCGACCGGATGCGGACCTCGTCGTCGGAGAGCATCGCCTGCACCCGAGCCATCCGCTCCTCCTCCGGGAGGAGGGCGAGCAGCCGCGCGTGCACCTCGGCAAGTTGCGCCGCGAGTCGCTCGGCCCGCGCCTCCGCCGCCTCGGCCCGGGTCGCCTCCGCGTCCGCCCGCGCCGACTCCTGCACGATCCGATTGGTGAGCCGACGGAGTTCGACGTCGCCGTCACCCTGCATGTTCAGTCGGTTCCACCACGCGGCCCACTCCTCGGGGGTTCGAGAGGCCTGCGAGTTGGACCATCGCCGCAGGGCCGCATCGAGGGCGGCAACCTCGGCGGGGTTCCCGTTCTCCCGCATCGCCTCGACGAGCACGCTCGGGGCCATCGGGTCGGCGAGCCGGCTCAGCACCTCGATCAACCGTCGTCGAGCCTCGCCCGCCGCCTCCGCCTGGAACCGTTCGACAATCTCCTTGGTGCCGGTCTCACCCGACACCGAGAGCACGGCCGCGGCGACATCGGCGTCGAGTCGGCCGGTGGCCGCGGCGGCGGCGACCGTCCGAGCGATGGGCGCAGACACCGGGCCCGCCACCTTCAGGGCATCCGCGACCAGGGCCCGCTGCTCGTCCTCCCCGCCGCCGAGCGCCCGGGAGATGATCGCAGCCGCCTCCTCGGTGCCCGCCCGGATCACCCGGAGACCCGCGTCCTGCCGATAGGCGGGCGGCACCGAGGTGTCGCCGAGCATCGTCTCGAACCAGCGGAGGTCGTCCGATCGGGGCTCGGGAATCGGCTGTCGGCTCCATGGTGCCGTCGCGAGACTCCTCGATCGACCGCCGACCAGACCCCCTCCCGCCGCCTCGTCGGGGATCGCATCGACCACCCCGACGGCCAGCAGAGCCGCCACCAACCCCGCGAGGCGGGCGGAGGAACCGGCTTGTCGAAGAGGGGGTCGCATGGGTTGCCGGGCGGGGCGTCGTCTCGGGGGCATTCCGAATCCGTCCCGGAGACATCGTCACCTTGGGCTCGGACGGTCCAGAGACGATGATTCCGGTCGATCCAACGTCGAATCGGGCGTAGTCTATCCGCGTCCCTGCGGCGACCGAGGCTCGGAACGATCGCGGCGCCCCCCGTTCTCCTTCGCGTCCCATCCCGTCCTCACGGATGATTCGATGCACGACTGGCAGCAGGCCGAGGAATTCGCCGAGCGTGCCGAGCGGCTGCTCTCGCTCGGGCGTGGCCCCGAGGCCGAACGCGCCCTCCGCGATGCGATCGAGATCGATCCGAGCCGGGGGGGATGGCACGCCACGCTGGCGATCGTTCTGGAGAGTCTGGGCCGCCTCGAGGAGGCGCTCTCCTCGATGCGCCAGGCCTCGGCCCTGCTGCCCGACGATCCCCGCCCTCAGGCAGCCGCCGCGTCGTACTGCCTGCGACTCGGCCGCCTGGAGGAGGCGGTCGAACTCGGGGGCCGCGCCGCGACGCACGAGGAGGCGGATGAACTCGCTCACGCGGTCGTCATCTCGGCGCTGCACCGACTGGACCGGATGGATGACGCGGAGCTTGCCTACTACGAGGCCCAGCAGC
>JAUIHC010000038.1 GCA_030432455.1 Phycisphaerae bacterium
CTCGCGGATGCTGGAGCTCGATGGGACGGATCCGCAGGTGGTCACCGCGGCATCGGCATTCCTGCGGGGAGCGCCGGGGGCCGCGGACGTCGCGGCGGCCGACAGGCTGGTGCAGGAGGCGGTCGACTCCCTCGTCGCCACGCTCGAGGGTGATCTCTCCGAGTCCGAGCGATCGATGACCGAACTCCGTCTCTCCCGCGTCCTCGCCGTGCAGGCCGAGCAGGCGCTCGACGACGATCGTCTGGAGACGGCGGCCGAACTGTTCGCCAGGGCCGCGGAGATCGAGGGTGATCGCGCCAGCGATGTGGACACCATCGCCGCATCGCTCTACCTGAGAAAGCAGCTGCTCGCCGAGGCGGTTCCGTACCAGCGACGGATCCTCGAGGAGCGTGAGGCGGCGGGACAGTCGAGCGTCGAACTTCGGGAGATCGCGCGTCGGCTGGTCGAGATGCTGGTGGCGATCAATGACCTGGAGGCCGCCGAGCCTCTGGTCGAGCGGTACTTCCGCTCCGAGGATCCCTCGGTCGCCGATCTGGTGTCGCTCGGGGCGTACACCTTCGGACGCGCCGACGAGGCCCGACGCAACCGTCAGGACGAGCGGGATCGGGCGTACGCCGACCTGCTGACCGAGGCCGACGACTACTACATCAGGGCGGCGGGCCTGCGGGCGGAGGATCAGACGATCGACTTCGCCCGTCTGAAGATCGCCGAGTACCGCTGGCGATGGGCCGAGGACGACGATCGTCCCGCGATGTACGCGGCGCTTCGCGACTTCGCAGGCGACTTCGCGTCGCGTCACGCCGACAGCTGGATCGCCCGCCGCGGTCTGGTCGAAGTGCTGCTTCATCGAGACGGCGGGGACGGCACGGAAGCGGACACCACCGATCGTCGCTTCGACGAGGCGATGTCGCAGCTGCGGGCGTTCCTCGAGATCGACCCCGCACACGTCGAGTGCCGCCTGCTCCTGATCGACGCCCTCGCGGCGGCGGGCGAGCGACGACAGGCTCTGGACGTCGCGCAGGCGGCGCTGGATCGCGATCCCTCCAATCGACTCTGGTCGGGACGGGTCGGCCGGATCCGGACCGAGCTTCGTGAGTTCGACGAGGCCGCCCGTCAGTTCGGACTGCTCTTCGAACAGACCGGCGACGAGTCGTATCTCCAGTTCCAGGTCATGGCCCTCATGGAGCTCGAACCTCCGCGGGCCGATGCGGTCATCGGACTGGCTCGGGCCAACGGGCAGATCTTCGCGTCGCGTCCCTTCCTCGGCGGCATGTACGCGGCGGCGATGGCGCAGACCGGTCGCCGGGACCTCGCGCTTCGCACCTTCGAGTCTCTGTACCGCACGACTCGTCAGAAGGCGTCGGATCCGGGGACTCCGGAGGCGAAGGCCCGAACCGACATGGGGAGTCTCGCGACGGCGCTGCCGAAGCTGTTCCCCGGCGACGAGCAGGGGGCCCGGGATCTCGAGGCGTACCTGGAGGCGATCTCCGGGGGGGATCCGACGATCTCCGACCTCCTCAACCTCGCGTCGATGTGGCAGAGGGTCGTCGAGACCACCGCGGGGAGCGGCTCGCCGGACGCCGACCTGATCGATCGGGCGAATCTGGCGACGATCGCGGCGCTGCGGCGGGCGACCACCGCGGACCCCGAGCATCCCGACACCGCAGCGGCCTACCTCCGGCTCGGCGTGCTTCTTCAGCGCGTGGACGAGTGCGAGGCCGCGGTCGAGGCGTTCGAGCGTGCGGTGGAACTCCAGCCGCAGTCGCCCCAGGCGATGAACAACCTCGCGTTCCTGCTGCTGGAGTGCGACGGAGACCTCGATCGGGCGCTCGGTCTGGCGGAGGCCGCGGTCGAGCGCCTCGCCTCCAGTCCGGAGAACCGGGACACGCTCGGCGCGATCCTCCTCGCGATGGCGGGGAAGGAGTCGGATGCCGAGGCGCGGACGGCGTTGATGCAGCAGGCCCGGGACCAGCTCAAGCAGGCATCACGGCTGGGATCCTCGCCCATGCCGCTGATCCGTCTCGCCCGGCTCGAACTGGAGGCCGGCCGTCTCGACGCGGCAAGAAGTGCGCTTCTGCAGGCCGGTGACCGGAATCCCGATCCCCGGGAACAGGCCGAACTCGACGCGTTGACGGAGAAACTTCGCAATTCCGGGTGAGGGATCCGCCTGAACCCGGATCCGGGCTGGTGCCGGCACCCGTCTGGACCGATGATTCCTGATCGCGGGCCATCGACCCTCGGACCACCACTGCCATGACCGTCCAGACCTCATCTCCAGCCTCGAGCCGTCCCAGCCGCCCCGGTGTTCCGCCGACCACGGCCAGCGCCATCGATCCGATCCGCGTGCTTCGCCAGCACCTGACCCTGCTGATCACGACCGGCATTCTCGGTCTGGTGCTGGGGGTGGGCGTGTACGTGGTCTGGTTGACCTTCATGCCCAGTTACCGCGGGGTGGTGACCTTCGAGCTGGTGGGTGAACTCGGCAGCGCCGATGATCCCATCGCCCGTGAGAATCGGAACGAGGACACCATCCAGCGTCTCGCCGGCACCGAGGCCGCCAAGGCGGTCTCCGAGGAGATCCTCGCCGCGGTGATCGCGGATCCGCAGGTGCAGACGATCGGCTGGATGGATCAGTTCCGCGACGAGAACGGCCAGATCCTCGAGACCGACGCCCTCATCGAACTGCAGGACGAGATCGGCGCGTCCTATCGGCGTCGCACCCAGTTCTTCGACATCGTCTGGTCGGCCCGCGTCGCGGGCGACGTGCCGGTGCTGCTCACGGCGGTCAGTCAGGAGTACCTCTCCCGTCGCGACGAGGATCGGCGGTCGATGCGGAACGAGGCGAAGGGGCCGTTCCTGCAGCAACTCGACGGTGTGAACCGCGACATCGCGGTGCTCGAGAACGAGATCTCGGAGTTCATCAAGCGGCAGGGCATGCTCTCGCTCGATCAGGGCGCGACCGCCCTCCAGAAGGACCTCGAGGATCGCGAGCTCGAACTCAACGAGATCATGTCGGAGCTCCAGAGCACCCGGCAGCTCCTGAGTCAGATCGACGCGAAGCTGCTCGGCTCGGCCGAACCGTCGCAGGACGACATCCGCGAGGCGGAGCAGGATCCGGTCGTGCTTCGGGCTCTCGGCGACATCCAGACGCTTCGCGGACTGGTGGCCGAGCATCGCCAGAAGTTCGGCGCCGACCATCAGCAGGTGCGGGAGAGCCAGCGGGCCCTCGACGCCCGGCTTCGCGAGAAGGATCGAAAGGTCGAGGAAGTGGTCTTCCGGAACCTGCAGGGACAGCGGAAGTACGCGGCCGATTCCATCGAGCGGCTCTTCGCGGTCGAGGGGGCGCTCGAGGCGGAGATCGAGGAGAAGTCCGCCCGGCTCACCGACTTCGTCGCCGCCCTCGCTGATCTGGAGAAGAAGCGGGCGGACCTCGAGCGATTCGAGGATCGACGCGTCCGCATCCAGGAGCAGATCGACGGCATCGACGCGATGTTCGCCCGCAAGGACGCAGAGCAGGTCAAGCAGGTGAACCAGATCACCACCCCGCTCGAGCCGTCTTCGCCGATGTGGTACATCGCGATCCCCGGCACCGCGTTCCTGCTGCTCGGACTGGTCTCGGGCACGATCTTCCTTCGGGAGGTGCTCGACAAGCGGGTCCGCAGCACCAGCGACCTGACCTCGCTCCCGGGCATCCGCCTTCTGGGCGTGATTCCCGATCTCAAGGACGACCCGACCGATGTCGGTCGTGCGGAGTCGGTCATCCGCGACTCGCCGGGATCGGTGGTCGCGGAGAGCCATCGACAGTTCGCCGCGGCGTTCCGCCGCGCTCGCGAGGACGCCGGGGCCCGCAGCGTCCTGTTCGTGGGCGGCATGCCGGATTCGGGCACGACCTCGGTGGTCTCCAATCTCGCGGTCATCGCGGCCGCGGTGGGTCGGAAGGTCGCGCTGGTCGACGGCAACCTGCGTCGGCCCCGGGTCGCGGAGGTCTTCGGACTGGATCCGCAGGAGCCCGGTCTCGGCGACGTGATGTGCGGTGATGCGTCGCTGGAGTCGGTGATCCGGACCACGCAGGAAGGGCTTCGCATCGTGACCGCCGGCACCCCCGGCAATCGCACCTTCGAGCGGCTCGACTCCGATCACCTCCGGACCGTGGTCGACGAGCTCCTGAAGCATGTGGACGTGGTGTTCGTGGACGGACCGCCCGCGGTCGTCGCCGGCGAGGCGATGGGCATGGCGGACCAGGTCGACGCGACCCTGCTCGTCGTCCGTGCGTACTCCGAGCAGCGAGGGCTCGTCGCCCGTCTGGCGCGTCAGCTGCGGGAGCAGCCGAGCACCTTCCTGGGTGTCGTGCTCAATCGTCCCCGCAACACCGCGGGCGGGTACTTCAAGAGGAACTACGAGGCGATCGCCGGATACGCCTCCGACCAGGACTGAGTGGAGACGACCCCGATCGGGCCGCGGACCGGGACGAGAGAACGCCCGCGATCGACCGGCGTCCGACCATGTTCGAATCGTGCAGGTCTCCAGAACCATCCTCGTCACGGGCGGTGCCGGTTTCATCGGATCGCATCTGGTGGACCACCTGCTCGCCCGCGGTGACCGGGTGGTCGTGGTGGACGATCTCTCCACCGGTCGATCGGCGAATCTCGATGCGGCCCGGCGGGCCGGCGGAGACCGGCTCGAGGTGCACCTGGGCACGGTCTCGAGCGTCCTTCCCGGACTCGATCCCGACCGGTTCGACGGCATCCACCATCTCGCGGCCGCGGTCGGTGTCCGACTCGTGGTGGACGAACCGATCCGCACCATCGAGACCAACGTTCACGAGACCTCGTCGGTGCTGGCGTTCGCCCGCCGGGGGGCGATTCCCCTGCTGCTCGCCTCGACGAGCGAGGTGTACGGCAAGGGCGTCCGCAGTCCGTTCGCCGAGGACGACGATGTCGTCTACGGTCCGACCACCGTCCCTCGGTGGTCGTACGCCTGCTCCAAGGCGATCGACGAGTACCTCGCGCTGGCCCACCATCGAGAGGGGCTGGTGCCGACGGTGATCGTCCGGTTCTTCAACACCGTCGGTCCTCGTCAGTCCGGCGAGTACGGAATGGTGCTCCCCCGATTCGTCGAGGCGGCGCTCCGCGGCGATCGCATCGAGGTGCACGGCGACGGTCGGCAGTCCCGTTGCTTCTGCGATGTCCGCGACGTGGTGCCGGTGCTCCCGAAGCTGCTCGAGGATCCCGCACGACACGGTCGGGTGTTCAACGTCGGGCGCGACGAACTCGTCGAGATCGGTGATCTGGCCGCGATGATCCGCGACCGGGTCGGTTCCTCCAGCGAGATCGTGCATGTGCCGTACGAGGAGGCGTTCGACGACCGCTTCGAGGATCTTCGGTCCCGGCAGCCCGACCTCTCGAGGATCCGCGAGGCGGTCGGCTTCGCCCCGTCCATTCCGCTCTCGACCACCATCGACGACATCGCGGCGACGCTGGTCGCGGGAGGTGGGTCTTGAACGGCTGGTCCGGCACCTGGCGAACGCTCTTCGTCCCCGAGACCGGCGTCGGTCCCGACCGGGTGCCGTTCGCCACCGAACTCCTGAACGCGTACTTCCCGGTGCTGCTGGTCGCCTTCGTGGTGACGCTCGCCACCGTGCCGGTCTTTCGGATCGTCGCGATCCGGTTCGGCGTCATCGATCGTCCCGACGGGGATCGGAAGGTGCACCGGATCCCGATCGCCTATCTGGGCGGCGCGGCGGTGTTCACGGGGATCATCGCGGCCCTGATCGCCTCCGAGCTCCTGCTGGTGGTCGATCAGGGGCGTCCCGAAGCCGACCGGGTGCTCTCCCTGTATCCACGCACCACGTACGCGGTGGTCTTCGGGATGCTGGCGATCTTCGTCACCGGCGTCCTCGACGACATGTTCCACTGGGACCCGCGGCTGAAGCTGGCCGGGCAGTTCGTGGCGGCCGCGGGTCTGGCGATGACCGACTTCGGCACCAACGCGGTCAGCGGGCTTCTGGCTCCGATCGTCTCCTGGACCGGGTTGGGCGACATGCTTCATCCCGGCATCACACCCGACCAGTCGGTGCAGGTCTGGGACTGGTGGACCAGCGCCGCGGTGCTGGGTCGCGGTGCGGAGTTCACGCCGTGGATGACGGTCGAGGGGATCTACTACTGGCTGGGGGTCTGCTTCATCGCGGCGGTGGTGCTCGGCGCGTCCAACTCGGCGAACCTCATCGACGGGCTTGACGGGTTGCTCACCGGATCGGTGGGAATCATGGCCGCGGGATTCATCGCCATCGGGGTCATGCTCGCGATCGCGGATGCCCGGGAGTCGGTCGAGGAACGCAGCATCGGCACGGAGATCGTCGAACTCTTCACCACCGAGGACTGGACCGACGATCGAACCGTCGCGCTGCTCGACTTCCCCACCCCGGTCGAGATCGACGGCGAGGTGCGCGACATGCGGGACGGCCGCGTGGATGTCGCGGACCTTCGCGCGGTGCTCGGCGATCCGGAGGCGGGATCCGCCCGGCGGCACGCCCGCCCCTCGGCGGACCTGCAGGAGCGGCTCGGCATCGAGCTCGGGCCGGACGACGAGTGGACGCCGACCTTCCGGGGGAAGGACCGCGTCATCGCCGCCTTCGATCCCGCAGTCGAGGAGTTCAACCTCGTCGAGGTCGAACAGGTGCTCGACCTCTTCCGACCGGACCGGCTCGGCGTCGTCGATCAGGCCGACTTCCGGGTCTGGGTCGAGCGGGCGGGGATCCTCGAAGAACCTCGTGATCCGCTGGCGGGGACGCGACTGGTGATCGCGTTTGCGCTGCTCGGCGCGTGCCTCGGCTTTCTGCCGTACAACTTCAACCCTGCGGTGATCTTCCTCGGCGATGCCGGAAGCCTGCTCATGGGGTTCCTCTGCGGGGCGCTGATCCTCTCGCTCGGCAGCGAAGGGCAGACGCACTACGTCATCGCGGGGCTCATCGTCTTCGCGCTGCCGATCATGGACACGGTGCTGGCGATCATCCGCCGCAAGCTCGCCGGACTCCCGCTGTCCGCCCCGGATCGTCACCACATCCACCATCTGACGCTTCGATTCCTCGGGAACGTCAAGAAGGCGGTGCTGGCGCTCTACGCCCTCGACCTGGTCTTCGTGGTGCTCGGGGTCGGACTCGTCGCGACCGTGGCACTGGGCATCGCCCGGTATCTCCTGGTCTACGGGGTCGCCATCATCTTCTTCGGCATGGTCGGCACGATGGCGATCAAGGCCGCGCTGCGGCAGCGGTGGATGGCCGAACTGGAGGCCCGCCACCCCGGCGCCGACGGCAAGGGTTGACGCTGCGTCGTCCTGCGGATCACCGGAGCGTGCGGACGCGCGAGCCGGCCACGAGTCTCCTCCGTCTGCGTCGCAGGCACCTCCCCCGCACGCGGGGGAGGAGATTCGTCGGGCGTGTCAGCCCGTCGGATCCTCGTCCGGCGTTCGATCGGCCGGCACGCCGAGGTAGGTCAGGATCGATCCGAGCAGATCGTGGACCGGACGGCCCGCGGCGTAGGAGCCGAGGTGCCCGCGGGGTGCCCCGCCGGCGCGACCGGCGTACGCGTTCGCGCCCTCGCCCTTGAGTGGATCCTGGAGTCCGAAGGCCACCACGATCCGCGGTTCGTCGAAGGGGGCGGCGCCGACATACGACGACAGGTAGCGATCCTCGTGGTACCCGACATTGCGGGCCTCGCCGGTCTCCTCGTCGACATCGAACCTCGACCACTGGGCGGTCGCCGACTTGCCGAATGCCGTGTACGGGATGCCCTCGTCGCCGAAGTAGTCCTTCCGCACCTTCTCGAACTGCCGTCGGAGGATGTCGCGGGTCTTCATGATCGTCTCGGGCGAGACGGTGGGGGTCGATGGAGTCTCGTACGGCCGGAGCACCATCGCCGAGAGCGTGAGCACGGGCAGGCGGCCGTCGTTGCGGGCGATCGCGCAGTACGCGCGGGCGAGCTGGAGGGGGGTGATCGAGACGGCCTGTCCGAAGCTGGCGGAGAGCTTGGTGTAGTTCGGCACCCACTTCTCGATCGGCGGCTGGGCGAGCGTGCCCTCGTAGCCCATGTTGATGCCGGTGCGGTGGGTGAATCCGAAGCGGTCGAACATCGCGACCATCTCGCGGTCGGTGACCCGCTTCGCGACCGTCGCCATTCCCGTGTTGATGCTCTTCTCCAGGCACAACGCCCAGGTCGAGGGGCGGTTCGGGTTGCCGCCGTACCCGTAGACGTCCCGGATGGGACGCTTGCCGAACCGCTTCACGCCGCCGGACATGCCGCCGCCCGGGACATCGATGATCTCGTCGGGGCTCGCCCGCCCCAGATCGGTGGCCCACGCCCAGAAGAACGACTTGAAGGTCGAGCCGGGATCGAAGCAGTCGGTCCAGATCCGGTTGCGGGCGAACGCCGGTCCGAGCTGCTCCCGGGCGGGGTCGCGATAGCCGAGCGGCCATCCGCCGCGGCGCACCGCCTCGGCGTCGTCGAAGATGTCCACGGCGGCCAGGATCTCGCCGGTCTGCGGGTCGAGCACGATGGCCCAGCCCCCGACCGCGAGATGCTCCCGCATCGCCTGTTCGAGGCGATCGCGGACCATCCGCTGGATCTCCAGATCGATGGTGAGCGACACCGGATCGCCATCGCGGCCGGCCTCGAATCGCCCCTCCTCGACGAAGAGCGTCTGGCCACCGGCCGCGACCACCCGGGTCATCGCGCCATGCTGGGGACGGAGCGTCTCGTCGCGGGCCGCCTCGATGCCGCTGGCTCCCCGCTGTTCGGGGTATCGCCGTTGAAGACGCTCCAGCCCGGTTCGATCGACCACCTCGATCAGATGTCGTCGCGGCACGACCCGACCGTTCAGCGTGATCGATCGGACCCGACGGATGCGGTCGGGGTTGAGGTGCTCCGCGATCGCCAGCCGCACGGGTTCGCCGGTCGAGCGGTCCAGACGCCGCTCGATCTCCGCGGCATCCGCGCCGAGAGCCGCGGCGAGGCGTTCGGCGAGGGTCCGCCGGATCGCGTTCCCGCCCGGGTTCGCGTCCGCGTCCGGGGTGGTGGTCCCGGTGGTCGATGAGGCCCAGCCGACGATCGCGTCCATGTCCACGACCACGTCGCTGGCGAGCATGTCCAGTTCCGCGTCCGATGGCGCCCATTCGACGGCACGGACCGCACCGACGATCGAGGCCGCGGGGGAATCCGTGAGGTGATGGCGGACGGGGCGTTCGGTCAGGACCACGGCGCCGATCCGTTGCGACGGGTCGTTCCGACCGACCTCCTCGACGTGCGGGGCGATTCGCCAGTCGTCGCCGTGGCGTTCCATCCGGAGATGTCGGACGGCCTCGACGTCGAGGAAGGCGATCTGCTCCGCCGTCCCGAGTCTGACGTACCGCGCGTCGCGGCTCTCGCGGAGTCGTTCGAGCATGGCCGCCTCGTCGAGGCTGGTGATCGACGCGAGGGCCGCGGCGAGCGCGGGTCGGGGATCCGCAGCGGGATCGTCCGACATCTCGACCGCCTGGTCGCAGAGGACCTTCACATCGACCGCGAGGTCGTGCCCGAGGACGGTCTGGGCGAGCACGCGCCCGCGGCGATCGACGATCGGTCCGCGGAAGGCGAGATCGGAGCTCGTCCGGGTCCGGCGGCCGACATGCTGGACGAGTTCCGAGGCGGGAGCGATCTCGAGCTGGGCCACCCGCCCGAGTCCGACGGCGAAGAGACCGACCGTCCCGAGCAGGGTGGCGGTGACGATGCGATCGCGGCGGCGGGCGGGATGGGCCATCGGCTCAGCCGCCCCGTCCGGTGGGGGGAAGGTCGCCGTCCAGGGCGATCGGCCCGGGACCGACGGCGGCGGGGGCCTCGAACCGGGGTTCGAACTCGATGGGCTGGAGATCGAGACCGTTCCGGGCGACCCAGTCGTGGAGTCGCTGATCTCGGGACAGTTCGTCGATCTCCCACCGCAGCGACTGCAACTGCTGCTCCTTGCGGGTGATCTGCCGACGGAGGTCCCACTGGGCGGCGAGCATGTCGATCTGCTGCTGTCTCAGGACGAGCAGACCGCAGGCGGTCGCCCCGAGCACCAGGATCAGCACCGCCAGTTTCCAGGACATGCCGGACTCCGCAGCGGATCGGATCAGCGGGAGGGGAGCGTGATGGTCTGGCCGGGAACGATGGTCTCGCCGGACAGGGCGTTCAGGGTCTTGATCTCCGGCCAGCGTCGCTCGCTGCCGAGTTCACGACTCGCGATGCGGGCCAGAGAGTCACCCTTCCGAACGGTGTAGGCACGGGTCGCCCGCTCGGCAGTCGTCCGGGCGGGAACCTCGCGAGCCGCGACGGTCCGGTCGGAGCGGGGATCCTCGCGGGGAATGATCAGCCGCGTGCCCGGGCGCAGGGCGTTCGGAGTCACCTTCGGGTTCGCGTTGGCGATGCGGCGCCAGAGACCGCCGTCGCCGTAGACCTTCTTGGCGATCCTGGAGAGGGTCTCGCCCTCCCGGACGACGTGGATCCGGTTCAGGTCCGCCGGCGGCGTGGCCATGCCCCGGCCGGCGAGGGCTCCGTCCTCGATCTCGCGGGTCGCCTCGCCGTCGGTCGCTCGCATGGGGCGGGCCGGGCGGCGGTGGTCGTCGAGCGTGGTTTCGAGCCGGATCTCCGGCTGTCGGGCCGGGGCGTCGAGGATCGGGGCCGTGATCGGCTCGGCCGCGAGCGGCGTGGTGTCTCGACCCAGCAGCGAGATCGGGTCGTCGTCGGGGATGCGGGCGGTCGGCAGCGGTTCGTGCGATCTCGTGTCGGCGGCGAGGTGATCGGTGATCAGGATGCCCACGAAGAGGATGAGGCCGAAGCCCACCACCAGAGCCAGCTTGTGTTCACGGGTCATCAATCGCGGCGTCCTTGCTGCGAGGGGGGAGGGGGTGCCTCCGGAACGACGAGGCGGAACCGCCCTTCAGGGCCGTTCCGTCGGATCGCCCACCGTGACGACCCGAAGCTTGGCGGATCGAGACCGGGGATTGGTCGCGATCTCGGTCTCGGTCGGGATCTCCGGCGTCCGTGCCGGCGTTCGACCGAGTCCATCTCGAACGAGCTGGGCGAAGGCCTGCTTGACGCGCCGGTCCTCGAGGCTGTGGAAGGTGAGGAAGGCCACCCTCGCACCCGGGACGAGCCACGTCGAGCGACCCTCGGCCATCGCCTTCGCCGCCTCGCCGATCTGCCGAAGCAGGCCGTCGAGCGCGCCCAGTTCGTCGTTGACCGCGATCCGGAGCGCCTGGAAGGTTCGGGTGGCCGGGTGATTCCGACTCGACGCAGCTCGAGATCCGTACGCCTCGCGGACGAGTCCGGCAAGCTCCGCCGTCGTCAGGATCGGCGAGTCGGTCCGCATGCGCACAATCTTTTCCGCGATGCGTCGGGCGAGGGGCTCCTCGCCGAACTCGCGGATGATCCGGGTGAGCTCCGCCGCGTTCGCGGTGGCCACCAGATCCCCCGCGGAGACCGGCCCCGTCGGATCCATCCGCATGTCGAGCGGCCCGTCGGCAAGGAACGAGAATCCGCGATCGGGCGTGTCGATCTGGGTGCTGGCGACGCCGAGATCTGCGAGGACGGCATCGGCGGCCAGCCCCGCCCGGATCAGGTCCCGCGGGGCACGGGCGAACGACCCTGCGAGGGGAAGGATCCGCCCGACGCCGGTCGCCCGGACCCGCTCGGTGGCGAAGTCCAGATTCGCGGGGTCGAGATCGCAGAGGACGGCGGTACCCGTCGGACCGGCATCGGCGGCGAGCATGGCGGCATGACCGCCGCGGCCCGCCGTGCAGTCGAGCACCACGCTCCCGGGTGCCACCCCGAGCGCGGAGACGATCTCCGTCGGCATGACTGGCGCATGTCCGGGGGGCACGGGAAGGTCGGTGTCCGTCGGGGCAGGCACGGGGGCATGGTCTCGGCTGGGGATCGACTTGTCGAACCGGAACACAGGCGGCGGGCCGCCGAACGATCTTGATATCGCGAATCGGATAGCGTGGTTGAATTCCCCGGCGTCCTCCACGTGTCATGAAGATCCGATCCCAGATCACTCGCGTGTGCTCCTGGCTGATGGTGAGCCTTGCAGTCCTCGGCGTGCTGCTCCGGGGGGCGTCGCTCGTCCAGTGGTGTCGGTCCCAGCACGGCCTCGATCGGGAACGCGAACTGGTGCTGCTCTGCGAGGGCGGGCCTGCGGGAGATCGTTCCCGTGCCGCCGGCACGCGGCCCGAGATCGATCCGATCCGCTGTGTTCACGAGGTCGATCCCGACTCGCTTCGTCGGAGCCGGGTCGATCGACTTGCCGCCGTCCCGCCGAGCCCGAGCCCGATCGCGATCGGACAGGCGGTGGGCGATCGGACGACCGACTCGGTCCGCGCGGCGATGCCGCCTCTGGAGTCGGCGGGGCGTCGGGCGACCTGGGTGCGACGGTTGTAGGTCACGACGAGCCTCTCCGACCCCGTCGGATCAACGCGTTCGTCCCATTCCAACGCCGTCCCAGGATCCCATCCAGATGAGCAACGTCGCCACCGTGGCCAATGGTTTCTACGGCCGCCTCTATGACCGTCTCCACGCCCGCGGCTATCACCGCGGCCCCGACTACAGCCATGCCAAGGTGCTGGCCACTCGCCTCCTCGAGGCCCACCATCCGACCAGCGTGCTCGATGTCGGGTGCGCCCAGGGCTGGTCCGTCGAGTGGTTCGCGATGCACGGCATCGACGCCCGCGGCATCGACGTCTCGAGCGTCGCGGTGCGGCGGGCCCGCCGACTCGGGCGGGATGTCCGCCTCGCCTCCGCCACCGACCTCCCCTTCGAGGATCGAGCGTTCGACGTCGTGCTCTCGACGGACTGCCTCGAGCACATGCGTCCCGAGGATGCCCCGCGGGCGGTCGCGGAGATGGCGAGGGTGGCGGGCAGGCTGATCGCGATCAAGGTCAATCCGCGTCCCGACCGCAATCGATGGTGGCGCTGGGTCGCGGGCACATCGCTGCACCTGACCTGCGAGCCCGTCGAATGGTGGTTCGCGCGTTTCGCGGAGCACGGTTTCGCGGTGATCGAATCCGACGATCCGCGGGAGGAGTACATCCTCGAGCGTCGGTCGGGGCCGGCGTGAGTCGAGCCTGCGGCGGGCGAGGGTCACCCCGTCGCGAGGCGGGACCAGCGGTCTCGAAGATCCGTGAGGGTCCGCTCGGAGAAGAACGTCTTCGCGAAGGGGGAGGCGTAGACGGTGTCCACGTGGTCGAGGTCGCCCCCGATCGCCCGCTTCAGACGTTCGTAGATCTCCGGATGTCGCCGATCGGCCCCGAGGTTCGATCTCGGGAACTGCACGCGGCCCGCCGGAAGCCCGAGAAACCGCTCGAGATGACGGGCCTTGGTCTCGTCGTCGAGTTCCGCGGAC
>JAUIHC010000482.1 GCA_030432455.1 Phycisphaerae bacterium
GAATCGATGTGGTCATGCCCCCGACTCCGAGGGCAGCGGAATCCAGCGTTCGATCTCGCCCAGCGACTCACCCGCGACCCCGGTCGCCTCGATTCGGACGTGCCACCCGTCGATGCGGGGGCCGTCGTCGAGTCGTCGGGGAAGACGTTCGACCGTCACTCGCCGGCCGACCCGGGCCACGCCTCCGGCGAGGGGCGTGCCGTCGGCGTCCACGAGGCGGCCTGCGGGCTCCTCGTGATCGTCCCACTCGGCGATTCGATCGAGGTCGTCGGCCAGGATCCTCGCCATGAGGTCCTCGACCGCGACCGTCGCGGCGAGCTCGTCCGCCGATCTGGAGGCGTGCATCGTGCCTGCGGCAAGCGCGGCATGAACGGCGGTGATCGCGACCGCCAGGACGGCGGTCGCGATCACCGACTCGATGAGCGTGAGGCCCCGAGGGGGCCGGTGATGGTCGAAGTCCCGGGCACTGGCTTCGCCCATGTCGCTCTCTCCCTTCTCCCGCCGGCGGCGTCACCGTCGTCGGCACCCCGGTCATCGGGCGAGTCGGCCCGAGGCAGGCGAATTCCCGCCCATGCCGCGACCGATCCGGGGTTCCCGGTCCTCACGCCGTCGCATGACCGGCATCATTCCCGCGATCCGGGTCCGAGAGCCTCGGTTGCGGCCTCGGCGTCGCCCGACGACGATGTCCGGATGCCCGGCATTCTCACCCGCACCATGGCGGGCGAACTTCTCAAGACGATCCTGCTCACGACCGGCGTGCTGGTCTCGGTCATCGCGTTCGGGGCGGCGATCAAGCCGCTCGCGCGGAATCTGCTCGGGGGTGCCGACATCCTCCGCTACGTGGCGCTGGCGAGCGTTCCGATGCTCCAGTACGCCCTGCCGTTCTCGGCGGGATTCGGGGCGACGCTGGTGATGCACCGGATGGCCTCGGACAACGAGATCATCGCGATGAGCGCCGCCGGGCTCTCCCACGGGCGGATCCTGCGACCGGTGGCGCTGCTCGGCGTGGCGCTGCTGGTGGTGATGCTGGTCCTCGTGAACCTCGTGGTGCCGGTGTTCTGGTCCCGCATGGAGTCGATGCTCGCCCGGGACGTCACCCGACTGCTCGCCTCCGCGGTCGAGCGGGGCGAGGCGTTCGACCTCGGGGACACCCGGATCTACGCCGACGATGTCCGGGTCACCGACGCCCCCGAGGGCACCACCGCCGACACCCGACTGGTGCTGATCGGGGTCGCGGCGATCCAGACCGCGGGCGATGGCCTCCTGCCCGAGACCGAGTTCACCGCCGACCACGCGACCCTCGACGTCTACCGGGTCGATGGTCGATCGATCCTCAAACTGGTGCTCGGCGACGCGACGGTCTTCCGCGCCGAGGACGGCACCCTCGTCCGCACGCCCGCCGCCGAACCGCGGGCGATCGATCTCGGGCATCGCTTTCAGCCCAATCCCAAGATGTTCACGCTCCACCGGATGCTCGACGTCCGGGCGAACCCCCTCGAGTTCTGGCGGGTCCGGACCCACCTCGACCGGCTGGCGGACCGCATGCGGTCCGAGATGCTGCGGGAGGCCATCGCGGCCTCGATCATCGAGTCGGGGCGTCTGGTGCTTCGGGACGATCGTCGCGGGGAGACGTGGACCATCACCCCGGGTGAGCCGGTCGATCCGGACCACACCGACCGGCTCGACCGACCGCGGATCGAGCGCCGCAGCGACGACGGCACCGTCGTGGCGGCCGACCTCGACGAGGTTCGCTGGGCGGTCGAGCGACGGGGCGGGGTGGCGGTGGTGGATCTCCAGGTCGAGCGGATCGCGACTCCCGAGGGCGGCGCCCTCGCGGCCGAGCGTCTGCCACGATCGGTGCGATCGCTCTCGGTCGTCGGTGTCCAGGAGCCTCCGCGGCTCGACGATCGGGCGGTGCTCGACTGGGCGGACGCCGCGGCGGAGGATTCCTCGCGGTCCAGCGGTCTCCGCAGCTCGGTCTCCGGCGAGGTCGCGTCGATCGTTCGCGAGTCCGACAAGGTCGTCTGGGACATCGACGCCCGGATCCATCAGCGATTCGCCCAGGCGGTGACGGCGCCGCTGCTGCTTCTGCTCGGATCGATCCTCGCCATCCATCTGCGGCACTCCACGCCGCTGGCGGTGTACCTCGTGGCCTTCCTCCCCGCGATCGCGGACATCCTGCTCATCTCCGGAGGCGAGCAGACCCTTCGCCGCGGCCCGTCGGTTCTCGGCTACACCCTGCTCTGGTCTGGGAATCTCCTGCTCGTCGTCATCTGCATCGGGGCCTGGCTCCGACTTCGTCGCCACTGATCGATCGTCATCCAAGACTCGTGAACCTGCTCGACCGTCACATCGTCGTCCGCTACCTCTCGAACTTCGTCCTGTTGTTCGGTCTGCTGTTCGTCTTCGCGATCTCGATCGACGTGGTGGTCCAGTTCGACGAGTTCTCCGATGCCGCCCGCCGGCGGGCGGAGGAGAC
>JAUIHC010000483.1 GCA_030432455.1 Phycisphaerae bacterium
TCGGTGGACCGAAGCGTGCGGTCGAGGGCGGCGAGATCGCCGACCAGCACCTTGATCGCTTCGGTCGCGAGCCGGGCCGCGACGGTGGCGCTCGTTGGTCCGAGCACGCCCGCGGTGTCGCAGGTGGGCAGGACACCGGGGGCGGGCGGTTCGGGAAACACGCACCGCAGACACGGCGTCGCGTCGGCGTCGGTGAACCGCACGCGGGTCGCCCCCCCCGCCCCGCCCCGTGGAAGGACCGGCATCGTCACCCCGCCGGTGCCGACCGCGCCGCCGTAGAGGTACGGCAGACCGTGCTTCACCGCGACCTCGTTGAGCAGATACCGCGTCTCGATGTTGTCGAGTCCGTCGAGGAGAAGGTCGGCGCCCTCGATCAGCGACTCGACGGTGTCGGGCGCGATGTCCTCGACGAAGGCGCGGACCCGGATCGACGAGTCGATCCGCCCGAGCCGCAGACGGGCGGCCTCGGCCTTGGGCGTTCCGCGAATCGCGTCCGCCTCGATGTAGAGCGTCTGTCGCTGAAGGTTCGTGACCTCGACGATGTCGCGATCCACGATGACGAGCGTGCCGACGCCGGCTCGACAGAGCAGGTCGGCCGCCACCGTGCCGAGCGCGCCGCACCCGGCGATGAACACCGTGGAGGCCCGCAACGCCTCCTGCCCGTCGTCACCGACGACGGGCAGGAGGCGTTGGCGATGATGACGATCCGATTCGACCACGGGCGAGGCTCAGGGAGCGGTCCGCCAGTCGTCGCCCGCGTCGAGGGCGAGATGCTCGAGGGCCGCCGTGCCAGCATCGGCCCCGGCCTTCGCGGCGGGATACCACGGCGCGACCGCGTCGATCGCGGCCAGAAGTTCGTCGGTCGCGGCCGGATCGAGGTTTTGAGCCGCCTTCATCGCGGCGACGGAGATCCGGTGGAACGCGGCAAGCTGCCCGTGGTACGCCTCGACCGCCGCGGGGTCGTTCAGGTCCTTCGGAGCCTTGACCCGCTGGGTCAGGAAGTACCACGCCACGGTGTGCTGGAGCTTGCGGCCGTGCTCCTCCTTGATCATCGCCCAGCGGGCGATGGTGTTGAGCGAGGCGGCATCGACCGAGTCGGCCAGCGTCGTGATCTGAGCCGACGCCTTCTTCATGGTGATCGCATCGAGCCGCATCCGCTCGACCTCGGCGTGATCGTCGTAGATTCCGCAGGGCACCTCGCAGTGCGCCGTGGCGGTGGCCGCGACCGCGGACCGGGCGGCCTCGACGACGGCCCGGACCTGGGCGGAGGACGCGCGGGCGTCGAGACCGGCGGTGGCGAGAACCGCCCCGGCGAGACCCGCGCCGAGGAGACCGACGATGGTGGTGCGATGGATCATGTGGAGACGACTCCCGTGAGGATGACGAGCGAATGATGTCCGGAGGGCGGCGCCGTCGCCGCGAGGAACGATCACATGAGCGACCGCACAGGTTCACATGCCGGACGCCGCAAGGGTACCGACCACCCCGCGACCGGTTCGGCCTGGGGCGAGAACCTGGGCGACCGCCGGCGACGGCGGACGCTCGCACTGGTGCGGGAACGGGCCGCGGAGGTGGTCGGCCGGCTGGAGACCGCGGTGCCGGGCCTGGCGCTCGTCACCGGCGCGGCGACCTGCGCCGAGGTTCGCCTGGATGAACGGGAGACGACCCATCGTTTCCTGCGGATGAACCTGCTGGTGCCGGCCGCGACGATCGATCGGGTGGTGACCGCCCTGACCCGCGATGGATGGCGGAGGTCGGTGCCGGGGACCGACCGAGGCATCATCCGCATCGCCCACGCCCACGGCCGTCGCCCGCACTTCGTCCTGCTCGATGCCGAGGAGGACGACCTCGTCGGCCCGCACGCCCCCGCCCCGACGAGCCCGGCGGGCCGGGCGATCCGGGAGCGGAGACTCGGACGCTCGCTGCGTCCGCCCGACGCCGTTCTGGCGACCAGCCGCGAGACGAACACGCCCCTGGGAACCGAGATCGAGTCGCTGGAGATCCAGATCCGGGTCGCCGATCGTCGCGGGCCCCGATCGGAGTGAGATCGACCGGTCCGAACATGAACACGGCCGCCCCCTGCGGGACGGCCGTGCGTTCGATTCAAGAGGCGGGTCGGCTCAGCGGCCGCGACCGAAGTGGGCGAAGGCGCGGTTCGCCTCGGCCATGCGGTGCGTGTTCTCGCGGGTGGTGACCGCCTTGCCCTCGTTGTGGGCGGCGTCCCAGAGTTCCTTGGCGAGCCGCATGTGGATCGGCTTGCCGCGCTCCTCGCGGGCGGCGGTGATGATCCAGCGGAAGGTCAGCGACTGCTGACGGCGCCGGTTGAGCTGCATCGGGACCTGGTAGTTGGCACCACCGACGCGCTTCGACCGGACTTCGACGGCCGGTCGGACGTTGTCGAGGGCGAGGTGGAAGACCTCGATCGCCTTCTCCGGCAGATCGGGGGCCTTGCCGTCGTCCAGACGCTTCTG
>JAUIHC010000484.1 GCA_030432455.1 Phycisphaerae bacterium
GCGGAGTGGTGATCCACGCCTCGGTGGTGATCCGCGAGCGGACGATCGTCGGTGACGGCTCGATCCTCCACGCGGGCGTGGTGCTCGGCAGCGACGGGTTCGGCTATCGACCGTCGCCCGACGGCCGGGGCATCCGCAAGATCCCGCATCTCGGGCACGTCGAGATCGGCCGGGAGGTCGAGATCGGCGCGAACGCCTGCATCGACCGCGGGAAGTTCGGCGCCACCTCGATCGGCGACGGGTCGAAGATCGACAACCTCTGCCAGATCGGACACAACTGTCGCATCGGGCGGTGCGTCGTGATCAGCGGTCTCACCGGCATCGCGGGAAGCTGCACGGTCGGCGACGGCGCCATGATCGGCGGAGGCTGCGGCATCGCGGATCACCTCCGAATCGGGGCGGGCGCGCGTCTGGCGGCCCGCAGCGGACTCATGCACGATGTCCCCGACGGCGAGACCTGGGCCGGTTTCCCGGCCCACGACATCCGTCAGGCCATGAAGGAGTTCGCGCTCATCCGTAGACTGCCCGAATGGTCGAAGAAGCTGAAGGAGCTTCTCGAGCCCTCCTGAGCCCGCCGAATTCCCGAACACGCCTCCAGTCCGCATGACCTCCGCCCCGACCGAACACGTCATCCGCCCTGCGGTCTCGACCCGCCAGCACACGCTGGGGGGCGTGGCGACCTTCGAAGGGCTCGGGCTGCTGCTGGGTGATCCGGTGAGCCTCGAGGTCGAACCCGCGGAGCCCGAGCACGGAATCGTCTTCGAGCGGACCGACCTCGATCCGCCGGTGCGGATTCCCGCGATCGTCGACAACGTCGTGCCCCGCGGTCGCCGCACGACTCTGAAGATGGGCGAGGCCACGGTCGAGACGGTCGAGCACTTCATGTCCGCGCTCGCCGGCCTCGGCATCGACAACGCGCTGGTCCGGATCCACGGCCCGGAGCTGCCCGGCTTCGACGGGTCGGCGCGGGTGTTCGTGGAGGAGCTCCGCAAGGTCGGCGTGATCGCGCAGGACGCCGATCGTCGGGTGTTCGATCTGCGGGAGGCCATCGTCATCGACGAGGGCGACGCGATGATCGCGGCGATTCCGCACGACGCCCCGGGCATGCGGGTGGTCTTCGACCTCGACTACAACACCTTCAACGACCGGATCCGGCGGCAGGTCTTCACCTGGGACACCGCCGAGGGCGACTACGAGACCGACCTCGGTCCGTGCCGCACGTTCAGTCTCGAGCACGAGGCGCGGGCGATGTGGGAACGCGGGATCGGTCGGCATCTCACCGCGAAGGACGTGCTGGTCATCGGCGAAGACGGCCCGATCGACAACGAGTACCGCTTCGACGACGAGCCCGTGCGACACAAGGTGCTCGACGTGCTGGGCGATCTCTACCTGATCGGCTGCCCGGTGCGATGCCGCGTGGTGGCCCACCGCTCCGGCCACGGACTCAACCGACGACTCGGGCTCGCGATCCGCGAGCAGATGGCCGCGGTCGATCGACGCTCGACGCTCCTGCACGGGCGGGTGATGGACATCCGCACGATCCAGCGGACGCTCCCCCACCGCTATCCGATGCTGCTGGTCGATCGTGTGGTCGAGATGGACGGCGATCGTCGGGCGGTCGGGGTGAAGAATGTCACGATGAACGAGCACTTCTTCCAGGGGCACTACCCAGGAACCCCGATCATGCCGGGTGTGCTCATCATCGAGGCGATGGCCCAGCTCGGCGGCCTGCTCCTGAGTCAGCGGCTGGAGCACACCGGCAAGATCGCGGTGCTGCTGAGTCTCGACAAGGTGAAGCTCCGCAAGCCGGTGGTGCCGGGCGACCAGCTCGTGCTGGAGGCCGAGAATGTGCGGGCGAGTCCGAGGCTCGGCCACATCCGCTGCAAGGCGCTCGTGGACGACAAGATCGCGGCCGAGGCGGACATCAAGTTCATGCTGGTGGACGCCGAGACCGGGGTCGGCTGACGAGCCGGCCCGAGCACGGCACGCCCGTCCGTCCGTCCGTCCGTCCGTCTCCCACATCACATCCCATCCTGCCCCGGGTCGCGTCGCGACCCGAGATCGAGATCCCACGCGCGAACGCACGCGGCGTGGGCGGTAGAGCCGCTGGGGGACAGGCACCGACCGACCCCCCAAGTTCGGGACAAGTTCGGGACAGGCACCGACCGAGCCCCCAAGTTCGGGACAGGCACCGACCGACCCCCAAGTTCGGGACAGGCACCAACCGACCCCCAAGTTCGGGACAGGCACCAACCGACCCCCAAGTTCGGGACAGGCACCGACCGAACCCCAAGTTCGGGACAGGCATCGACCGAACCCCGAGTTCGGGACAGGCACCGACCGAACCCCAAGTTCGGGACAGGCACCGACCGGCGACCCCACCCGCCTTCGATCCCCCAGTCCTTCGCGGGGAGTTGCCGACGCATCGATGTTCTCGGACGCCCCTTTCCGCCCGCCTCCACGCCCGGGCC
>JAUIHC010000039.1 GCA_030432455.1 Phycisphaerae bacterium
GGGCGACCGGACCGACCTCGCGTGCCACCTCGGTCGGCACGGCCGCGAGATCGACCTCGACCCCGAGTCCGCCGGAGAAGGCCATCTCGATCGCGGCGACGAGCACGCCGCCTTCGCTCGCGTCGTGGGCGCTGCGGACCAGACCCGATCGAATCGCCGCCGCGACCGCGGCGGCGGTGCGCGGACCGCGGTCGAGGTCCACGACCGGAAGCTCGTCCACCCCCGCCGTCGGATCGCCGCCGATGCGGGCGTAGTGCGAACCTCCGAGCCGATCACTGGTGGTGCCGACCAGCACGATCCGACCGCCCGCGGACTTCGCGTCCATGGTCGTGGCGAGCATCTCGTCCTCGACGATCGCCATGCCGGAGATGAGCAGCGTCGGCGGAATGCGGATCGTCCGCCCGTCCTCGGTGGAGAACTGGTTGTTGAGCGAGTCCTTGCCGCTGACGAACGGCGTGCCGTAGGCGAGGGCGCCGTCGAGGCACGCCTCGGACGCCCGCACCAGCGAACCCATGTTCCGGGGGTCGCCGCAGCTCGGCCAGCAGAAGTTGTCGAGGATGGCGATCCGCTCGGGATCGGCGCCGACGCAGACCATGTTCCGCACGCACTCGTCGATCGCGGCGAGGCCCATGAGGTACGGGTCCCGAGCGAGACCGGTGGCGAGACCGTGCCCGATCGCGAGCCCGCGCGACACATCCGGCACGGGTCGGATGACCGCGGCGTCGCTCGGACCGTCGTGGGGTCCGGCGAACGGACGCACCACCGACCCGCCCTGCACCTCGTGGTCGTACTGCCGGATGATCCACGCCTTGCTGGCGAGGTTGGGGTGTCGCAGCAGGGCCTCGGCATGATCGAGGAGCGCCTCGCCGTCGGCGATCGCGGGGCGTGGCGACACGCCGGGGTCGATGCCTCCCGCCTCGGCCGCGGCCCACGCCGGATCCCACACCGCCTCGCGGACCGGCATCGGGACGCCGTCGTGCAGGAACTCCATCGAGATCCGACCGACCTCGGTGTCGGCCCAGCGAAGGACCAGCTCGCGATCCGGGGTGCCGAACACGCCGAGATCGCACCACTCGACACCGTGCTCCTCGCAGATTCCCGCGAGCGTCGCCACCTGCGACTCGGGCACCGCAAGCACCATGCGCTCCTGCGCCTCGCTGATCCAGACCTCGACCGGGGTCAGCCCCGCGTACTTCAGCGGCGCCCGTTCCAACTGCACCTCGGCCCCGAGCGTCTCGCCCATCTCGCCGACGGCGCTGGAGAACCCGCCCGCCCCGCAGTCGGTGATCGCGTGGAAGACGCAGCCGTCGGCGTGGTCGCGGGCGGCGAGCACCGCGTCGAGCACGACCTTCTCGGTGATCGCGTTGCCGATCTGGACGGCATGACTGAACTCGTCGGCGTGGGCGTCGGTGAGTTCGGCGCTGGAGAAGGTCGCCCCGTGGATCCCGTCGCGACCGGTGCGACCGCCGAGGGCGATGATGCGATCACCCGGCTTCGCGGCGCCTTCGACCCGATCACGCGGCATGACGCCGACGCAACCGCAGTAGACCAGCGGGTTGCCGATGTAGCGATCGTCGAACCAGACCCCGCCGTCGAGGGTCGGGATGCCCATGCGGTTGCCGTAGTCGCGCACGCCCGCGACGACCTCGCCGAGGGTCCGGTGCGGGTGGATGCAGCCGTCGGGGATCTCCGCCGGCTCGTCGGTTGCGACGCAGAAGACATCGGTCGCGGCGACCGGCTTCGCGGCGAGCCCCGTGCCGATGATGTCGCGGATGCAGCCACCGATGCCGGTCGCGGCCCCGCCGTACGGCTCGAGCGCCGAGGGGTGGTTGTGCGTCTCGACCTTCATGCACACCGCGTGGTCGTCGTCGAAGGCCACGACGCCCGCGTTGTCCACGAAGACGCTCAGGCACCAGTCGTCGAGGCCGTCGGCCATCAGGCGATGCGTCGCGGCGGCCACCGTGGACTTGAGCAGGTTGTCGATGCGGACGGTCGTGCCGTCCTCGGCCACCGCGTGTCCCGGCCGATCGGCCGCGGTCGCGACCAGCGACGGGCCCTCGCCCCCGGGAAGTTCGCGGTAGTCGATCGTGGCCTTGAGGGTCTTGTGGACGCAGTGCTCGGACCAGGTCTGGGCGAGACTCTCGAGTTCGATCTCGCGGGGTTCGCGGCCGAGCCCCCGGTAGTGGGTCTGGATCGCCCGCATCTCGTCGAGCGAGAGGAACAGGTGCGCCTCGCGGCTCATCCGCTCAAGACCGGCGTCGTCGAGTTCGAGGATCGGCACATCCCGCACCGCGAAGGGATGCTCGTGCCCGACCGGGAACGACTCGGGGCGATACGGACGATCGTGGATCGCGTGGACGACGGGGTTGGCGAGCAGCCGCGTCGCGATCTCCCGGGCCCGCTCGACGTCGAGTCCGCCGAGCCGCCACTGGACGCCGGTTCGGACCTCGACGGCCTGCGCACGATCCGGGCCGAGCAAGGCCTCGAGTCCGGCGGAGATCGAGGCGGCGGCCGGATCCATGACGCCCGGCAGGGGATGGACCTCGACCACGGCCTCGCCGGAGGACGGCTCGGTGGCCCCGACCACCGCGGTCTGCATCACCGGGTCGGCGAGGAGCTCGTCGGCGATCCGGGCGAGATCGTCGGGGTCGAGCGGCCCCTCGAACAGGTAGATGTCGGCACGACGGACCGAGGTCGGGCGACGGTCGGCGGGCAGGCCCGCCACATCGCGACGCAGGGCGTCGGCGGCGGGGTCGCCCGCCTCCGGGCGACGGTGGACCTCGATGCGGTGCACGGAGACGGCGGGCGGCGTGGCGGTGGTCATCGGGTGGGCAGTCTAGTGGGATCGTCGGTGGCCGAAGGACCGCCGAATCGTCATCCACGGACCGCTCCCGAGGGGAGATGCCCAGCCCCGCGATCACCCCAACGAGACGCGGCCCCGCCGGCGAACCGGCGAGACCGCGCGAGTGGACGGACCTTGGAGGGAGGGGTCAGAAGAGCAACTGGAAGTACGCCCGGACGACGTACATGTCGCTGCTGGGGGTGCTCCGGATGCCCAGTTGGGGAGTCGTCCAGTTGGGACTGACCTCGGAGCCGGCGTAGGTGCAGCTGGCACCGAACTTCAGGTCCTCGCCGTCGATGTACCACGTGCCGCCGAAGGTGATGGCGAGGTAGGGGTCCGGCTTGGAATAGGCGTTGTAGGTACCGAGGAGGCCGGAGTTGCCCGCGACGGCGAGCTCTGCGAAGTCGCCGTCGAGGAGTTTCATCCAGTCGAGCCCGGCGAAGAGCTCGATGTCGGAGGTGACATACGCCGACCCGTAGAGGCTCGCCCCGAGGAGCTGGATGGTGCCGACGTCGAAGGTCGGGTTGCTTCCCCCGGGGTTGTCCTGGTTGCCCGAGATCAGACTGAAGTCCTGGATCAGGTACGACGCCCCCGAGTTCACGTTGTGAAGGTAGCCCGAGGCCGTGATCGTGGCGCCACCAAGGTTCCAGGTGAGGTCACCGGTGACCCCCACCCACTCGTTGTAGTTGTTCGCCGGACTCGGGAATCCGAACTGGTTGATCTGCTGCGTGAGGTTGATCGCCGTCTGGTTGAGATAGACCTTGTTCTTCTGCCAGTGGAAACCGGCACCGAGCAGCAGCCCGGACTCCTCGCCCGGGGGCGAGGTCATCCGGTCGAAGTCGTCCCACGACCCGAGCAGCTTCCACTCCGCACGGGCGCTGATCGAGACATCCGACTGGTTCTGGAAGTACGGCGAGTTGATCGGCTGCGTGGTGGCGAGCTTGTAGGTCGAGAAGAGGTTGTCCTCCGCACCCTCGCTGAGCGCCACCCGGGCACGGATGTCGTCGCCCCGGAAGCCGAGCTCGATGCCCTGACTGCGACCGAGACCGAAGTGAAGCGCGGTCGCGTTGCGATCGCCCGTCATCTGGTTGGCGATCGCGACCTCCCAGCCGAGGTCGAACGGAAGCTTGAACTGGCCGACCCGCACCGAGAAGCCGCTGCCGAGATCGCGTGCGATCCAGGCGTCGAGCAGCTGCAGGCCGCCGTTGCGCGACCCGTACTCGGGCGAGGAGACGATGATCGACCCGGTATTGGTGGTGAAGTAGTCCGGTCGGGTGTTGGCGAACTCGCCCATGACCCGGAATGTCGTCTCCGAGCCGAAGACGTGACCGGAGAAGTCCAGCCGGGTGTGGGGCAGGTCCCACCCGAACCGCTTGCTGGAGTCGTCCTGGGTCTGGTACTCGTTGCCGTCGGAGGGGTTCCACGGGCTTCGGATGTGCGAGTACTGGTAGCGGGCCTGCACCATGCCGCCCACGTTCAGCCGGAAGCGACCGTCGGGGCTCTGCAGGAAGAACCCGTCGTTCCAACCCGCGGTGATCCCCGAGTCGCGGAAGGCGGCCCGGGAGTCGGCGTCGGCCAGCACATCGTTCACGATCCCCCGGATCTCGGTGGCCCGACGCTCGGTGAGCCAGAGCTCGCCGTCGGCCGCCTCGAGCTCCCGAACGCGACCCTGAAGGGTGTCGTTCTGCTTCTCGAGCTCGGCCAGGCGATTCGCCATGGCCTCGAGGGTGAGATCGTCGCCGTCAACCGTTCCCGCACCGCTTCCAGCGGCGAGCGTGGTACCGGTCATGAGGGCGAGGGCCACCCCGGAGGTGATCGCCGCTCGCCGCCTGTCTCGCATCCTGCGCATGTGAATCCCCGTGGCCTGGTAGAGGCGGAATCGTGTCGGGGATATCGGCCGTTCCGCGGCGGCGGCATGAAGGATCCCCGCGGATCCGAGCCGAAGAATCCTCGACGGACGCGCCCGGATCAGTAGACCAGACTGAGCTGGACCCGCAGGAGCCACTGGCCGGTCCGCCCCGCCTCGTCCACGCGGAGCCCCGCGCCGTTCACCGTGAAGTCGGTGTCCGAGAGGGACGCGGCGTTGATGCCCCAGTCGGCGGTCACCTTGAACCGCGACGCGGCGTACCAGCTGCCTCCCACGGTGAGCCCGTTCCAACGGCCTCGATCAGGGTCCGGAAGACTCGGGGAGTCGGTCTGCAGGCAGGCGTAGCGAGCGAACAGCTCGACGTCCTCGGCGACGAACCGGCCGACCTGTGCCACCACGCCCCATGGCCGGGCCGAGGGCTGCTCACCGCCCTCGGACTGCTGCCAGATGACGGTCGCCATGGCGCTCGTCCCGCCCAGCTCGACCGACACATCGGCCGAGGCCGTGACCTGCGAGACCCCGTCGAGGGCCGGGATCCGGCCGTTGAGACGCTGTCCGGCGACGTCGGCACCGATCATGAGCCCGGGATCGGTTCCGGGCGGCGACGAGAAGTCGTTGAACTGCGACCAGACTCCCTCCGGCTTCCATTCCAGACGCCCGAAGGTCGACCACTGGGTCGGAGTCCGATTCCAAGGACTGTTCTGCAACCCCGGGACCCCGAGTCCGTCCCCGAACCACCCCGTCACCCGCCACTCGTCGGACTGCCACTGCACCTGGGCGCCCTGGACGAAACCGGGGTCGAAGTAGATGGCGGGCACCGACCGTTCGACCGCGAGCTGGTCGGGGGCCGGGACCGTGAACTCGCGAAGGAACCGGGGCCGGAACTGGCCGACCTGCAGATTCCACCCCTCGCCGAGCAGGAACCGGAGAAACCCGAGCTCCAGGAATCCCGATCCGCCGGCGACGCGGAAGCCGATCTGGGCGGTGTATTCGATGCGGGGATCGCCGACATGTCCGCTGAACCGGATGCGGGTGCGGCGGTTCTCCAGGCCCCGGACCGTCCCCGGCGGATTGCGGGCCGCCACCGCGGGCGGCCCCTCGGGAACCGGTCGATCGCCGCGGCGATGGTTCATCACGTACCGAACCTGCATCTCCCCGGAGATCCGAAGGAGGAAGTCGCCGTCGGCACTGGCGATCCGGAAGCCGTCGTTCCAACCGGCGATGAACGGGGCGTCGGCGAACGAGGTCCGTGCGTCCGCGTCCGCGAGCACGTCGCCGACCACGACGCGGATCTCCGCGGCCCGTGCCGCGTCGAGCCACCCGTCATCGCGATTCCTGGCCGCCCGCAAGGCGTCGATCTCGGCCCGGATCGCCTGGAGGTCGGCCTCGAGGTCGGCTTGGATGCCCTCCGCCTCGCCGCCGCCGGCAGAGGCGGGGACGGGCGGACAGGCCGCCGCCGAGAGCGCGACCACTGCCGCCAGGACACGACCGGAGCATGAATGACACAAGAACGACATGATGCCGGATTCCGTCGAGCCTGAGTGCCGGGACGCTCCGGGCGATCGCCCGGATCGGCCGCACGCTACGCGAGACGGGACGTCCACGGAGCCGTCTCGCTTCGAGCAGCGGCCGGCGAGACGGCGTGGTCAGTTCACGGACGACTCCGGATGCGAGGCCTTGTTGTCCGCCGCGTCGCTCAACGCGACGCGCGGATCGCCATGGGACCGTCGATGTCCGAGAGGGTTCCGCATCCGCGGAACGTACACAGAGTCCAGACCAATCGACCTCCCCCGATCTCCTCGTCGAAGGCGAGGGAGATCGGGGGCCGGACCGACGAGCGTCGCGTCGAGCGCGAACCACGGGGGGTGGATGACGGCTCAGAACAGCAACTGGACCTGTGCCCGCAACGCCCACTGATGGTCGCGGTCGGGCTCGTCGGAGCGGTAGCCGATCCCCTGCAAGGACGGCCGGCGAAGAGCCGAGCCCTCGACCAGGGATGCGAAGTTGATGCCCCAGTCGAGCGTGAACTTCACATCAGGGTTGAAGAACCAGTTCAAGCCGACCGTGAAGCCGTCGTACCGACCCGTGTCCGGCTGCGGGTCGATCAGCGTGTCGTAGTTGAGATAGGAGTAGCGGCCGAACACCTCGAGGGACTCGGAGACGAAGACACCGCCCTGGATCGTCGCTCCCCATGGATTCGCCGCGGGCCCGCTGGTCGGCTCGTTGTGCTCCCAGGCCAACGACGCGAACAGATTCGCGCCGCCGAACTCGACCGAGACGTCGGTGGTCATGCCCCACGCGATCAGATCATTCGTACCGGGAATCATGCCATTGAGCTGCTGGCCCATGGCTGCGAACCCCACCATCACACCCGAATCCGAACCGATCCGGGAGGTGTAGTCCTTGAAGAGACCCCAGGAACCTTCGGGACACCACTCCACTCGAGCCGTGGTCGCCCAGCGGGTCCGGGTCTGGTACCACGGTGTGTTGATGGAGTTCGTCCGAGCGTCCCCGAAACCAACCGCACCCAGACCATCACCGCACCAGAGCCAGCCTCGCACTCGGTCGCTCGTCCAACCGAGTTGGACTCCCTGGGCATACCCGGGTCGGAAGTAGGCGTCGACGATGGATCGGTCCACGGCCAGGAGAGATGTGGACGATACGAGCCACTCCTGAGTGAACGGCGCCTTGAACTGGCCGACCTGAACCTCGAATCCGTTTCCCAGGTCCTTGGCCAGATAGCCCTCCTCGAGAAACGGGAGACCGCCTGTGAACCGCAGATACGCAACCTGAATCTTGTACTTGATCGTGGGATCCACGACATGCCCGCTGAACTTGAGCTTCGTGCGGCGGTTCTCCATGCCCCAGAGCGTGCCGGCAGGATTGTTCGGCAGATCCTGATCGCCTTCGCGATGATTGACGACGTAGCGGATCTGCACCTGCCCGGCGATCTTCAACGAGAAGTTGCCGTCGGGGCTCTGGAGCCGGAAGCCCTTCTTCCAGCCGCCGATGAAGGCGTCATCCTGAAACGACACGCGAGCGTCGGCGTCCGCGAGCACATCCTCGATCAGCCCCTGCATCGCCGCCCGACGGTCCTCGTCCACGGTGGCGGTCGCCTGATCGGCCCGGTAGGCATCGATCTCGGCCCGCAGCCGATCGATCTCGGACTGGACATCCGGGAATGCCTCGGCAGCAGGCGCGGGCGTCGAGACGGGCGTCGCCGCACTTATGGAGACCGCCAGAAGCATCGCCGGAAAGCACCCGAAGGCACGGAATAGGGGAGACATGAGCATCAGTGGGAGCCTCGATCTGGTGCCCGAAAGCCGGTCGATGCAGGCGTTTTCCACGCCTGATCACCGCCGGCCTCCGCAAAGGCGGACCGTATGGCCTTTGCGCATCCTTGACCCTTTGCCTATCTTGTCTTTGCACAATCTGAACGCTCATCGGAGCCGCTCCTCGGCGGCGGCCGCGGCGGCGGGCCCCCCACCGCCCAGGCCTCAGTACTCCGCGGCCAGGATCAGTTCCACGAGGCGCATGAAAAAACCGGCCGGACCTTGCGGTCCGGCCGGCCGAGCCCTCGAATACTCCCAGCCGAGGCCGGGAGCCTTTCGTCGGGGTGGATGAAACTCAGAACATCAGCTGCAGCTGGGCACGAAGGGCCCACTGGTTCTTCTCGTCAGTGTTGTCCATGCGGAAACCCTGCGAGTAGTTGTTGCTGCCGAAGCTCTTGAAGTTCGTGGCCCACTCGACGGTGGCACGAACGTTCGCCGAGAAGAAGTAGTTGGCACCGATCGTGAAGCCGTTGAAGCGGCTGGTGTCGCTGCTGACATCCAGATCGTAGTCGACGATCTCGTAGCGGCCGAAGACCTCGACATCGTCGGTGACGAAGTAGCCACCCTGGATGTTGAAGCCCCACGGGTGGGCGGTGTCGATGCCGTCGCCGTTGGCGCCGGTCCAGACGAACGCCGCGAACAGGTTGGCGCCGCCCATCTCCCAGCTGAAGTCGGCGGTGAGGCCGTAGCCCTTGACGCCGTCGAGCGCGCCGGCGTTCTGGTTGCCACGCTCGTAGAACGCGGCGGCACCGACCATCATGCCACCCTCTTCACCACGGAAGGAGGTGAAGTTGTCGAACTCGCTCCAGTTGCCGGAGATCTTGTACTCACCACGGGCCGCGACCGCGTAGTTGGTCTCGGTGTCGTTCCAGGTGGTGTTCGCGGAGTTCGCGAACGAGCTGCCCGCGACGGCACCGCTCGCCGGGACGATGCCGTCACCGATGAAGGCGTTGGCACGGAACTGATCGGACTCGTAGTTGAGCTGGAGGCCCTGGTTGAAGTCCTGGGTGAAGTACGAGTTGAGGACCGAGCGATCCACACCGAGCTGGTACGGATCGTCCACGAGGGTCTCGCGAAGCCACGGACCACGGAACTGACCGACGGTCAGGCCGAGGCCGTTGCCGAGATCCTTGGTGACGGAGGCGAAGGTGAGGCCCATCGCGCCGCCGTTGCCGTTGGAGAAGTTGCCACGGATGTGGTACGACCAGCTGGGGTCGACCACGGTGCCCGAGAAGTCGAGGTAGGTGTTGGCGTTCTCCCAACCCCACTCGTAGTTGTTGCCGTTGGTGCTGGTGTCGTTGTCACCGCCGGCGTGGTTCATGGTCCAGCGGACCTGCATGAAGCCGGTCACGTTGAGCTTGAAGTTGCCATCGGGGCTGGCAAGGAAGAAACCCTTGTTCCAACCGGCCATGGCACCGCTGCTCTGGAAGCTGGTGCGGGTGTCGGCGTCGGCGAGGACGTCCTGCACGATGCCACGGATCTCGCCAGCTCGCTGCTCGGTCAGCCAGTCCTGGCCTTCCGCCTGCTTGAGCTCGGCGAGCTCCTGCTTGAGTTCGGCGATCTGAGCAAGCGCGTCGTTGTCGGACTCTGCGCCGCCGAAGGCCGAACCGGCGATGGCCAGCGCGGTCGTACCGGCGACGAGCCCAAACCTGGTGGTCAGACTCATTCGGTGACTCTCCAAGAAGTGCCCGGGCGTAACGTCGCTGAATTCGTGACCCACGATGCGACTGCCCTGTGTTCATCCACCCGTCCGTCGAAGTGTTCGAACCACCAATGGCACGAACCGGACGTGACCATCCCTATCGGCCACAAGGCCCGTTTGGGATGAAGGTGCGGACTATATCGAGTCGTCCGGGAATCGCCACTGCGCGGGGCACCCCCGGCGCGAACACATCCCGAACATCGCTCGCAGCGGCATTCTCGATGACTCCAACTCCATGCAAGAGAGCGACTTGCGCAACCTTGCCGCCGCATGGAATTCGCACCCAAAATCGCGGATTCCCCCGCCAGACCCCCGGATCGGGGCCGAAAAAACTTCTCAAAGAAGCCGCGACATCGCGTCACCCAGCGTCCCGACCGGCTCGATCCGGATGCCGAGATCCCCCACGACCTCCTCCTGCGACCGCGGAACGACCGCCGTGACGGCGCCTCGCCGAGCGAGTTCCCGCACCCGCTGCTCGAGGTGACGCACGCTCCGCACCTCGCCGGTCAGTCCCACCTCGCCGATCACGACGGTGCCCGGTGACACCGAGCGACCGTGGTGCGCGCCTGCGATCGCAAGCGCGATCGCGAGATCCGCCGCGGGTTCGACCACGCGGGCGCCACCGGCGACCGCCGCGAAGACGTCCTGATCCGCCAACCGTTGCCCCCCGTGCTTCTCCAGCACCGCGATCAGCATCGCCAGTCGATTCGAGTCGAGACCCGTGCCCCTCCGCTTCGCGGACCCGAGGAATCCCGTCGCGGTGAGGGCCTGAATCTCCACCGGAAGACACCGGGTGCCCGCCATGGTCGCGGTCAGGACCGCCCCGGACACCCCGCCCGCCGCCGGATCGATCGCGACCCCACCCTCGTCGAGCTGACGAAGCCCCCCGTCGGTCATCTCGAAGAGCCCGATCTCCTGCGTCGATCCGAAGCGGTTCTTCGCCGCCCGGAGCACCCGGTGGCCGTGATCGCGGTCGCCCTCGAACGCCAGCACCGCGTCCACCAGATGCTCCAGCAGCTTCGGACCCGCGAGCTGGCCCTCCTTGGTGACATGCCCGACGATCACGATCGCCGCGCCGGAGAGCTTCGCGGCCTGCACCAGATCGTGGCAGCACCGCCGGAGTTGGGTGGTCGACCCTGGCGGGGCGTCCACATCGGCCCGGTGCACCATCTGAATGGAGTCGAGGATCACGAGCGTCGGCTTGACCCGCCGGATCTCCTCGACGATGCGGACCAGGCTCGTGTCGGTGCAGAGATGGAGATCCCGGAGGGTCGCAAGATCCTCGCCGACCAGCCGATCGGCTCGGAGCCGGATCTGCTGCGGGCTCTCCTCGCTGCTGGCATAGAGGATGCGGCCTCCCCCGCCCGCCACCGCGGCCGCGGTCTGGAGGAGCAGGGTGCTCTTCCCGATCCCCGGTTCGCCCCCGAGAAGGATGGCCGACCCGGGGACGAAGCCGCCTCCGAGCACCCGATCGAGCTCGGCGACCCCGCTCCCCACCCGCGGAACCTCCAACTGCACGACATCGACCAGCGGGACCGCCCGCGAGCCGTTGGGTGATCCGCCGCCGCCCGTCTGGAGGGCGATGCCCGCCACCGTCCCGACCGTGGCATCCTCGGCCCGCTCGTGGAACGCGTCGAGGGTGTCCCATCCACCACAGTCGGGGCAGCGACCGATCCACTTGGGATGAACGCCACCACACTCGCGGCAGAGAAAGGAGGTCTTCGTACGGGCAGAGGTCTTCGCCATGGCGAAGACTCTACAGGGCGATGTTCGGTGTCTGACCGGGATCGGGGCCGGGAATGGGAAGATCGGAAGATCGAGAGGTCGCGGGACCCCCATCCTCTATTCAGCCGCTTTCCGCATCCGCCTCGTCCAGGCGCCGTAGCGGATGAACGCCCGACGCCGTTCGGCGACGGACGGCCACCGGGACCGGTCGGTGCCGAGGGCGGTCTCCATCCGCCACCTCCAGTACCGGCCACGGAGCCGGAACCGCGTGGCGATCGCCAGCTGGAGAAGCCCGATCAGACCGGAGAGCGTCTCACGCACCGCCGGGTCAGCCCACCGTCGATTCGACGAGTCGGCTGCGGTCGGCCGAATCCTCGGCCGGGCTGTAGCGGCTGCCGATGAGCCGGACCTTGTGGTTCGGGTCGGCCTGCCGCGGCATCACGGGAATGAGGATGTAGATGACCACGATGGTGCCGAGCGAGCCGGCCCACATCCAGTCGGTCCAGCCGAGGAAGACGAAGACCGAGGTGACCAGCATGACCAGCAGCGACGCCGGGATCATGCCCTCCCAGGCGAGCCGCATGAGCTGATCGAACCGGAACCGCGGCAGCGTCCAGCGGAGGGCCATCGCGAAGGCGATCAGCAGGAACATCTTGCCCGCCACCACGCCGAGCTGGACGAGACCGAGCCAGGCCGGGCCGCTGGCGGGCAGATCCCAGCCGCCGAAGGGGTTCACCGACCATCCGCCGAGGAAGAGCATCGTGAAGAACGCCGCCCCGGTGATCATGTGGAAGTACTCGGCGAGGAAGAACATCGCGAACCGCATCGAGGAGTACTCGGTGTGGTAGCCGCCCACGAGCTCGCTCTCGCACTCGGCGAGGTCGAACGGGGCACGGTTGCTCTCCGCGAGCATGCACGTATAGAAGATGATGGCCGCGACCGGCAGTTGCACGAGGTTCCAGGGACCGGTGAGCTGGCCCCCGATGATCGTGTCGGGCCGCAGCGACCCCGCCACCAGCACGATCGCGAGCAGCGAGAGGCCCATCGGGATCTCGTAGGAGATCATCTGGGCACCCGCCCGGAGACCGCCGAGGAACGACCACTTGTTGTTGCTGGCCCAGCCGCCGAGGGTGACCCCGAAGACGCCCAGCGACGCGACCGCCACCAGATAGATGACGCCGATGTTCAGGTCGGCCCCGAGAACCGAAACCTTGTAGACGGTGTTCGCCTGCGCCACGCCGATCATCTGGACGATCGCGGTGACGTCGAGGGTGCCGGTGAAGGGGACGATCACGAAGCCGATCATCGCGGGCAGCATGATGAGGCCCGGGGCCAGCGTGAACAGCGCCTTGTCGACGCCTGCGGGACTGTAGTCCTCCTTGAGGAGGAACTTCAGACCGTCGGCGATCGGCTGGAGCAGTCCCTTGGGACCGACCCGGTTGGGGCCGACGCGGTCCTGCATCCACGCGCTCAGCTTCCGTTCGAGCATGATCGAGTACGCGCACGCCCCGAGGAAGACGTGCAGGAGCACGAAGATCGAGAGCAGCGAGAAGGCGAGCTGAACCTGATCCGGGGTGGCGGTGAACATGGTGGTTGCGGGGTCGCCGAAGGTGGAACTGAGGATGAAGGTCGGCCCGATCCGGCGTCACCGCCTTCGGGCATGAAGGGCTCGGAGTCTATCGGCCACCTGCGGGCCTCGTCTCGGATGGTCCCGGAATCCGGCGCGGGATCCGGAACCGGGCATGACCCGGACCCGCAAGTCGAGAATCCCGGCCCGCGTTCGCTCCTAGCAGGCCGCTGAAAAACCCACCGAATCGCGCAACCTTGCACACTCCCTCACGAGGAGCCCAGCGATGCGAGGTCGAAGCAGCAAGCAGCCGTCCATGTG
>JAUIHC010000040.1 GCA_030432455.1 Phycisphaerae bacterium
CGCCGCGGCGGACGCGGTGGGGGGCGGTGAGTCGCTCTCGACGCCGCTTCAGCGAAGCGGGCTGTTCGGGGAGGACGTCATCGAGATGATCGGGGTGGGCGAGGCCGCCAACACCCTGCCGACCGTGCTGGTCGGGGTCGCCCGCAACGCCGAGAAGCGGACCGATCGAGTGTTGGGCATGCTCCTGAAGCTCATGGAGCCGGCGATCCTGCTGGCCCTCGCCGGCGCGGTCGTCTTCATCTTCCTGGCCCTCGTCGTGCCGATGATGGAGTTGGGTTCCGAACTCTGAACCGGATCTCCATCCACCGGACCGAAACCGGCGGGGGACCGGGCGGTAGCCTGCGGGCCTCGACCGGATATCGTCGAGACGATCGGTGGCGGGCCCGGATGCCCGGCCGTGGATCATGTTCCAGAAGAGGACCGGCCGGCGTCGCCGGCATTCGTGAAGGTCCACCGGCTGCTCCCCGCCGGTGTCAGTGAAGGCAGGTTTCAGTGAAGGAAGGACCCGTCATGACCGCCCCCCGTCAGATTCGCCGTCGTCCCGCCGCTCGACGTGGCTTCACCATCATCGAGCTCCTGATCGTGATCGGGATCATCCTCGCCATCGGCGGGCTGGTGCTCGTCAACGTGACCGGGGCGAGCGACAAGGCCGATCTCAAGCTCGCCCGGGTCCAGATCCAGGCGTTCAACCAGGCCCTCGAGCAGTTCAAGGTCGACATGAAGCGGTACCCCTCCGAGGAGGAGGGACTCGCGGTGCTCTGGAACAAGGAGATGGTCGAGGACGAGGAGGAGCTTGCGAAGTGGCAGGGCCCGTATCTCAAGGCGCCGTCGGTGAAGGACACCTGGGGCAACGAGTGGCTCTACCGCAACCCTTCCGAGATCGAAGGCGTCGCCTACGACATCGTCTCGCTCGGTCCCGACAAGGAGGAGGGCACCGACGACGACATCACCAGCAACGACGGCATGGTCGGCGAGGATGGCGAGACGCTCGACGAGTTCAGCGACTTCACGTCGACCGGAGGCTGATCGGATCGCCGGCCGCCGCGGGTTCACGATCCTCGAGCTTCTCGTGGTGATCGGGATCGTGCTCGCCATCGGCGCCGTGGCGATTCCCTTCACTCTTCGCGAGATCGACCGACGACAGGAGGCCGAGACGATCGATCGTCTCGGCCTTCTGTGGCGTCTGGCTCGCGCCGAGGCCCGGGCGACCGGCGTGCCGGTGGTGATCCGCGTCGATGCCCGCGGTCGGTGGATCGAGGCGTCGATGCTCGACCCTCGAGCCGACCCGGACGGCTTCGCCGGTCTCGCGAACGATGTCGCGTCGGCGAGCGGGGTGATGGAGGAATCGGACGAGGACGCTCGGTCGATCCTCGCCGCATGGTCGCGGTGCGAGCTCGCCGACGGTCTGCGCTGCGTGCCGCCGCCATCGCTCGACGAGTTCGACGCCTTCGGTCCGCGACCTGATCCGGTCTTCGACTCGGTCGCCGCCGTCGAGCGTTCGTTGGAGACCGATCCCGACCTCGACCCGTGGCCGGACCGCACGCGTCTGGTGTTGTTCATGCCCGATGGATCCGCCGTGGTGCAGACGGCGTTCGGACTGGCGACCGGGCGTGGATGGCGGCGGTGCTCGACCGACCCGTACGGCGGGCGGCTTGCGATCGATCCGCCCGCGGATCCCGAGGCAGCGTGGTCCTTCGACGACGCCGCGGCCGAGGACGCCGACCAGATCGACCTCGACACCGACATCGATGCCGATCCGGACGCCGCTCGCGAGGTCGAACGATGAGCTGCGGAAGCGATCAGGGGCCGCGGTCGGATTCGCGGTCGGACTCGCGGTCGGATCGGAGGTCGGCACGCCGCGGCGGGCTGCTGCTCGAGGTGCTCATCGCGCTCGCGATCCTCGTGATGGTCGGACTCTTCGCCCTGAACGGTGCGCGGGACGGACTCGCCGCCGCCGAGCGGGCGGCGCGACGGGCCGCCGCGGTCGATCTGGCCGCCAGCCGACTCGCCGAGATCGAGGCGGGGCTCGTCTCGCTGGATGCGATCGGTGATCTGCAGGACGCCTCGTTCGGCGACGACGATGCGGGGTTCGAGGACGAACCATCGGGGCCGCCGTTCATCGTCGAGGTCGAGACCTCGCCGTCCGTCTTCGATGGGCTCACCCGGGTCGAGGTCGCGGTGCTGGTCGAGGAGCTCGACGGTGGAACCATCGAACTCGCCCGGCTCGTGACCCTCGTCGACGACGGATCGGCGATCTCGGAGTTCGCAGACGAGGAGGGCGGCCCATGATGATCCGACTCCGACCTCGTCTCCGGCCCGTTCGGGGGTTCACACTGCTGGAGATGCTGCTGGCGATCGGGCTGATCGCTGCGATCCTGATGGTCGCGAGCTCGCTGCTCCGGGATGTCGCGGAGGCACGGGATCGCATCGAGCGGCGACTCCGGCGTGCCGAGGGGGCGACCCTCGCCCTTGACCTGCTCGCCGATCGACTGGCGACCGCGACGGTCACCGCGATCGACGGTCGGCCGGGGATCGTCGGGGATGCGCTCTCGATGCGGGTGACCGGCTGCGGCGTGGCATCGATCCGGCTGGCGGCGTCGTCGCGACGGTCGCCCTTGCTCGACCGCTCGACCCTCGAACTCGCGTGGCGGGACGGCGGGCTGGCGATCCGGGACGACGAGGCCGACTGGTCGCTGCTCGCCCCCGGGCTCACGGCGATCCGGTTCCGCTATCACGACGGAGACGACTGGCGGGACGACTGGGATGCCGGTCGGGACGGGCTTCCGACCGCGATCGAGGTGGCGATCTGGGAGACACCCTGGCCGGACGGGCTGGTGGCGTCGTGGATGCCCGAGCCGGATTCGACCGAGTTCGACGAGGATCCGCTCACGCTCGAGAGGTCCGACGCCGACGAGTCCGACCCGTGGCTCGACGACCTCGAGGGATTCGCGCCGCCGCCGATGCCCGCGGCCGACGACGAGATCCCGGTTCCCGATCGACGGCGGATCGTCGCGATTCTCGATCCGGTCTCCGCATCGTCGGAGTCTCGACCCGCCGAGTCGGAGGACGAGCGATGATCGCGGTTCCGCGGGCAACGCACCATCGGCGAGGGGTGGCACTCGCGGCGGTGCTGGTGGTCGGTCTCGGCCTGCTGTTGATCGCGGTCGGCACCCTGCATCTCGTGCGGGCCGAGGTCTCGGCGATCGCGGCGGGCGAGTCGCGGGTGCAGTCGCGGTTCGCCGCCCGGGCCGCGGCGCGGGCGATCATGGTCGAACTTGCTCGCGAGCGGGACGCGGCGCTCGCGGGGCTCGGAGTCTCGGCGCCGGAATCGATGGAGCTCTTCGAACTCTCGGGCGGCGAGGCGGGCACGCTGGCCGTCGCTCGACTGCTTCCGATCGGGCCGGGCGGCGGGCGGCTGATCCCGGAGGCCGGACGACTCGATCTCAACCAGATCGACGCCGACGGGCTGGTCGCGACCGGGCTGGTCGATCGGTCCGAGGCGGAGACGATCATCGCGGCCCGCGACGCGCGGCCGGGCGGCCGGTTCACCAGCGTGCTCGACCTGCTTGCACTCGAGGGCGACGCCGCCATCGGTCCCGACCGGGTGCTCGGCCCGCTGGAGGACCTCCGCATCCTGTCGCGGGTCGATGCGGACGAGGAGGAGCTCGGCGAGCGCATCGCCGAGCGGCTCGACGCCGATCTCGGGACCGGCGAGGAGGCACTCGTGGATGTGCTGACCGTCCACGCCTTCGAACCCGACGTCCGAGCGGACGGCGGGCCCCGTGCGATGACGGGTGATGGCGAACCCGACCTCGCCGGACTCGAGCAGGCCGGACTCGACGAGGCCACGATCCGGTTGGTGCGGTCGCTGCTCGGCGACGACGCGACGGCTCCGGCGGATTCGACTGGCGGAGATCGCAACCGACGGCGGCGGGCCCGGGACCGGGACCGGAATGCCCCCGAGAGGATGACGGAGACGACGGCGGATGCGGCGCCGCAGGCCGACGGCGAGCTCGGTCCACGGGTCGCGGAGCGTGCGGCGGGGATGCCGGATGCCGATCCGGGCCGGGCGTACGACGCGGTCACCCGGGTCGCGGGCGGCTGGCGGAACGGTCTTCTCGACATCAACACCGCCTCGACCTCGGCGCTGCAGGGCATCGAGGGCATCGATCCCGACCTTGCCGCGGGCATCGTGGCGAGGCGGGAAGCCATCGACGAGTCGCGCCGCTTCGATCGCTTCTGGCCGGTCGCCGAAGGGCTCGTGGATCTGCCGACCTGGGGCGGCATCGTCGATCGCATCACCACCCGATCGACCGTCTGGCGAGCGGTGGTCGCGGTCGGGCTGGTGCCGGGTGACGATCTCGAAGCGCCGCTCGAGTCCCCGATCGTCTGGGAGATCGTGGTCGATCTCGGGGAGCCGCGGCCACGGCTCGTGGAGGTCCGCGACGTGACGATGCTCGAACTCGTGGCCCGCATCGAGGCCGGACGGCGTCGTGATGACGACGATCGGCGGCCCGACCTCGCGTTGGATGATGATTCTGCGGTCGCGACCGAGGACGATCTCTTCGGCGACGATCCGCTCTTCGGCGACGACCCGATGTTCGACGACGATCCGCTCTTCGGCGACGATTCGATGTTCGACGACGAGTCGCTGTTCGATGACGATCCGATGTTCGACGACGAGTCGCCGTTCGATGACGGTCCGCTGTTCCAGGACGACTCGACGCCGAGCCGATCGTCCGGTTCCGGGGGGGCGACGGGCGGCGCTCCCCGCGATCGCGGTCCGGGGGGGCGTTGGCGGCCCGCAACCTCCAGCCGGTAGCATCGGTTCACCGTTCTCCCGTTCCGCCCCGCAGGAGTCCTCATGGCCCGCCGGATCTCGCTCGCCATCGACATCGGTCATCACCTGATGCGGGCGGCGCAGGTGCGTCCCGGCGGCCCGGGGCGCCCGGCCCGCGTGACGGCCACGATGTTCGAGCGGATGCCGCCCGAGCTCGGCCGCGAGGACGCGGCGGGCATCGGTCGGCGGTTGGCCGCCGCCCTCGACGCTGCGGGCGTGTCCCGCGGGCCGGCGGTCTTCGCCCTCGACCGTTCGATCACCAGTTTCAAGCGACTGGATCTTCCGACCACGAACCCCGACGAGTTCGCGGACATGGTCCGGATCGCGGTCGAGCGTGACCTGCCGATCGACTCCGACGAGGCGGTCATCGACTTCACGGTGGTCGGTCGTTCGGAGACCGGGACGCTCGTCGAGTCGGTGACCGTGCCGCGGCGCGAACTCGATCGGATCCGCGAGATCGCCTCGGCGGCGGGACTCGCGGTCGGCCGCATCGCCCCGCGGTGTCACGGATCGCTTCGTCTGGCGGATCCGAACGAGCCGACGCTGGTGGTGGATGTGACCGGCGAAGGGCTCGAACTGGCGCTGGCCGTGGACGGCACGCTGCCGTGGTCGCGGGGCATCGAGATCAAGGGGCCCGACGGCGGCCCGCCGACCGCGGAGCAGCTGGTGCCCGAGGCGCGTCGGAGCTGGATCAGCTACCGACTGTCCAACGACGAGGTCGAGAATCCGCGACTGCTGGTACTCGGGGGCGAGCAGGCGGAGAATGCGTTGGACGCGGTCGCCGAGGCGACCGGGCTCGAGGCGAGTCGGTTCGTCGGCGATCGTCGGGTGAAGGCCGATGCGGACATGCGCGGCGTCTGGCCGCTGGTCGGTCTGCTGCTGGGAGCGCCCGTCTCGTCGATGGTCGATCTGGCGTCGCCGCGCCGACCGCCCGACATCGCAGCCCGCTGGCGTCAGCGGGCGCTCGCCCTTGCGGGGCTCGCGATCGTCGCGGCCGGCATCGGCTGGACGATCGGGAACCGCGAACTCACCGGCATGCGCGATCTCGAGGCCGACCTCAAGGGCAAGGCGTCCGCCGCGAACACCGAGCACCTCCGATTCAAGCGGGACGATCTCCGGGTGGGACATCTCGAGGCGTGGACCGAGATCCGCCCCGACTGGCTGGAGCAGTTGCTCGTGGTCGCCGAGCCGGGCATGCGGCGCGGCGGGGCGGTACTGGACGAGTTCGGCGGAGTGCTCGAGGGCGGCGAGATCGACTACGACGACCGGAAGAAGGCGTTTGCCGCGGTCTCGGGTGTCCGGTTGGCGATCGAGGGCGAGGCGGCGAGCTTCGACCATGCCGCGGGCGTCCGCGACGATCTGGTCGGCGACGATCGCTACGTGCTTCGGAACACGAGCGGCGAGGCCCGCGGCGGTCGCCGTCTCCCGCATCCCTTCGCCTTCTCGCTGCGGTCGTCGGTGCTCGATCCCGGCGACGACGACGGCCTGACCGCTGCGGGCGGATCGACGCCGGGAGGTGGCGAGTGAATCGTCACCGTCTCCTCATGCCGGGCATCGTCGTCGGCGTGCTCGCGATCGCGGGATCGGTGGGCTGGGCGGTCGGAGCGGGCCGCCTCGACGGCACCCGCGCGACGATCGACGAGCGGCTCGAGGTGTATCGCGCGGTTCTGATCGGCGTCCGCGAGGAGCGCGAACGACGGCCCGATCTCGATGCCCGGGCGGCGGCGATCGTCAACCGGACGCTCGGTGCCGATCTCGAGACCGTGGACAGCGCCTTGCGGAGGCGACTGGTCGAGACGATCGACGAGAGCGGGCTCTCGGAGGTCGTCGTCAACACGCTCGGCGGCTCGGTGGTGGAGACGCCGGCGAGTCGGTCGTTCCGACGAAGCGGTCCGGAACGAGCGCTTCGCGACGAGCCGGACTTCGTGCTCGTGCGGGCGACGGCCTCGGGCACCGGGACGATCGGGGAGGTCGTGCGATTCATCCACGCCCTCGACGCGGCGCCGTGGGTCAAGCGGTTGGAGCAGGTCCGATTGGATCCGGATCGGGGCGGGCGTCGGCTGACGGTGTCGGTGCGACTGTCGACGATCTTCGTCCCTGGCGTCGCGCCCGATCCCGACGCAGGCGAGGTGCCGCGGCCGATCCGCCCGTTCGATCGCTACGCGGCGATGGTGGCGGCCAACCCCTTCCGGCTCGTCGAGGCGGTGGCCGAGACCCCTCGCCCCCGCGATCCGGCGCTGCCGGTCGCCCCGGTGGTGCCGACCATCGACCCGTGGTCGGGGTGGATGCTGACCGGCGTGGTCGAAGGCAGTCCCGGGGTCGAGGCGTGGTGTCGTCATCCGGTCTCGGGCCGGACCGCCACCCTGCTGCCCGACCGGGAGGTGGCGCTCGGAGACGGTCTTGTCGCCACGCTGGTCGCGGTTGACGGTGACGTGGCCGTCCTTCGAGTCGGTGACGAAACCCGACGGGTGCTGGTCGGTTCCACCCTGGACCGGGCTCTTCCCTGAGCCGGTCCGGACTCCCCCCGGCAGCCAGTTCCCAAACATCGATCAATCGAGGATTTCCGTCGTGTTCAAGGGTCGTCCTGAACACGAGGGAATGGGTTCTGCCGGTACGATGGCACCACATGTGGTGGTGCGGGCGTCCGTCCCGCAGTCGGCTGTTCGTCCTCGGAGGATCCGAGGGCGGGCGGCATCGTTCCAGTCGCGCCCCGCCTTGGGGCGTTCGCCGAAACGGTTCCATGACCCGACCGGAGGTCGGGGGGATCGGGTCGGCCGGAGCAGGTGATCATGATCCAGATCGGCCAGCGTGCTCGGTGGTTCGCCCTTGCGGTCGCGTGCGTCGTCACCGTCGGTGACGGGGCGAGCGTCATGGCGCAGGATGAACCGGTTCGTCCGGTCCTCGACGACCAGGGCGTCCCGCAGGTCCGCTTCAACTTCAAGCAGCAGTCGTGGGACCAGGTTCTCGACTACTTCTCCCGCGCGACCGGTCTCCCGATCGTGCGGGCGGTCGAGCCGCCCGCGGGCACGGTGGACTACTTCCACCCGTCGCCGTATCCGCTGCCCAAGGCGCTCGAGACGCTCAACATCCTGCTGCAGACCCGCGACGTCATGCTCCGCGAGGAGGACGGCCGACTCGTCCTCGACGCCCTCGACGAATCGCGACGGGTGAACGTCCCGACCTTCGTCGGCGAACTTCCCGAGGATGTCACCCCCGACACCGTGGTCACGCTCATCCTTCCGCTGGTCAACGCGACCGCCGCGGGCGTCGCCGAGCAGTTGAAGGACATGGTCGGCGGCTACGGCATGCTCACGGCGCTCCCCGAGCAGAACGCGCTGCTGGTGGTCGAGACCGCGGCCAATGTGCGCCGCCTGCGACAGATCGTGGACGAACTCGATCGCGAGGACGTCGAGAACTCGGTCGAGCAGATCCAACTCCAGCACGCGCCCGCCGCCGAACTGCTTCCGACGCTCGAGAAGCTGATGAGCGAGCGGATCGTGAAGACGGTGGTGCAGAACAAGAAGAACGTGCAGGTGGAGGAGGATGTGATGCCCGCGGGCTTCCGCATCACCGCGGACGCCCGGACCAACACGATCATCGCCCGCGGCACGCCGCGGCGCATCGAGCGGCTGCGGGCCGCGATCGCGATGCTCGACACCCCGCGGGTCGGCTCGGTGCGGGCGATGCGGACCGTGCAACTCGAGCGGCTGACCGTGGCGCAGGCCCGGGAGCGGCTCGACCAGCTCTTCGGCGGTCTGCCCGCCGAGAAGCGTCCGACCTACGTGGTGCTCGAAGACACCAACCGCATCACGATCGCCGCCGAACCCGGCATCATCGATCAGGCGACCCAGTTCCTCGCCGACCTCGAGAACGGCGGATCCGCGGGCGGCCCCGCGGGCGGGGAGACCGCGGCGCTGCTCCCGCTCTCCTTCGCGACGCCGGATGCGGCGATCGCCGCGGTGAAGGCCGTCCTGAACCAGCGTCAGATCGCGGTCGTGCGCCTCGTGCCCGGCCCCGACGGTCGGAGCCTCGTGGTGGCCGGACCGTCCAACGATGTCGATGCGGTGCGACGCACCCTCGTCCTCGTCGATCGCCCCGCGAAGATCGACCGACAGGTCCGCTACCTCGTGGTGGACGCGGTCGATCCCGCGCTCGCGGTCGAACGGGCGCGCGAGATGCACGACGCCGCCACCGCCAGCGATCCGACCGGCGCGGTCGAGGTCCGCTTCGACGCGGCCGACCGCCGACTCGTCATCGAGGGCACCGCCGCGGCCCTCGACCGGTTCGAGCAGTCGCTCGCGGCCGCGAGTGCGACGGTCGAGCCGCAGCTCGGCGTGCGGCAGTTCACCGTGAGTTCGACCGACCCGAGTCGGCTGGTCGAGGCGCTCCGCAGTCTGGCCGCCACCATGCTCCGGCCGCGGGACGGCGGCACCTTCGTGCCGCCGGTCATCGACGCGGTGGACACGCTCGACCTCCTCGTCGTGCAGGCGCCGCTCGAGCAGTTCCCGGTGATCGAGGAACTCGTCACGACCCTCGACCGCCCCCAGGCCGGCGACATCGCGTTCCGCGTGATCCCGGTCGGCTCCGCCGACGGTGAGGACCTGCTCGCCCGCGCGTTCGCGGCGTTCGACCGTCAGGCGGCGCTGCTGCCCGAGGGCGATCTCACGCGACCGGAGGTGTCGTTCGATCCTCGCTCCGGCGCCTTCGAGGTGCTCGGCCCCGCGACCTCGGTGCAGGCGTTCGAGCGGTCGCTCGCCGAGGCGCGTCGCCTGCTGCCGCCGCCCACCGCGGGTCGGCTCATCGAGGTCCGTCAGGTCAAGGCCGCGGAGATCGTGGACGACCTGCGGCTCATGGCCGCGACCGCGATCGAGTCCTCGGACGGACGGCGTCTGCCCGAGCCGGTCATCGAGGTCATCGAGCCGACCAACGCGCTCTGGGTCCGGGCCGAGCCCGCGCAGCTCGCCGCGATCGAGGCGTTCGTCGCCCGGCTCGACGTCTTCGAGCCGACGGACATGCCGCCGCTGCGGATGCTCCAGCTCGCCGCAAGCGACGCGGTGCAGGTCGCGGCCCTGCTGACCACGCGGTACGACGCCCGCCCCACGGATGTCCGTCGCGAGGAGCCGGTCCGCATCGAGGCCGACGCCGCGACCAACACGCTCGTGGTCACCGCGTCCACGGGGATCTACGACGAGATCCGCGAGTTCGTGGAGTCGCTCAACCGCAACAGCGACGAGGAGAGCGATCGCGAGACCATGATCTTCCCGCTGCGGCTCGCCAAGGCCGTGGACCTCGCCAAGGCGCTCGGCACGCTCTATCCCGAGCCGCCGATGCCGCTGGACAGCCGCGGTCGCCCCCTTCCGCACCTGCGGCAGCCCCGCGAGGTCTTCGTGAGCGCCGACGCCGGCACCAACACGCTCATCATCGAGGCGCCGAGCGCCCGCAAGGCGAGCTTCGAGGAACTCGTCAAGCAGCTCGACCGCATCGAACTGCCTCCGCAGGCGGTGCTCCGCACCTGGAACGTGAGCCGGGGCGAGGGGCAGCAGATCGCGACCACGCTTCAGAATCTCGCCGGGCAGGGCGTCCTGAGCCGCCCCGGGCCCAACGGCGAGAAGGCGGTCGAGGTCACCGTGCAGTACGAGCCCCGGAGCCGGACGCTCATCGTCGCCGGGGACGAGTTCACCTTCGGCAAGGTGGACGAGATCCTCGACGACCTGCAGGCGGTGCCGATCGTCCGATCGCTGCGGGTGATCGAGGTCGAGACCGGCGACGCGGACGCGATCGCCCAGCGGGCCTCGCGGATCTACACCGAGCAGACCGAGGGCGATCCCGAGTTCGGCACGGTCGAGGTCGAGGTCGATGCGGTCAACGGCACGATCCTCGCCGTCGGCGAGGAGGCGTCGCTCGCCCGCTTCGCGCAGATCGTCGTTCAGCTCGAATCGGCGCAGGCGCGTCCGCTCGATGTCCGGTTCCTGCCGCTGCAGCACGCCGACGCCGCCGAGGTCGCGACCACGCTCGAGCAGCTGATCGGCAACGAGCTCTCGCTTGCGGTGCTCGGCGGACCGAAGCCGGCGATCGAGGCGCTGCCCGCGGTCAACGCGGTGCTGGTCGCCGCCCAGCCCCGCGAGCACCAGATCATCGCGTCGGTGGTCGAGTCGCTCGATGTCGCCGACGAGGCGTTGCCTCCGATCCGGATCCTGCAGGTCCGCACCGCCGACGCGGAGAACCTCGCGGGGGCGCTCTCGGCGACCTACGACCGCCGCTCCGCCGAGCAGAAGGCCGATCGCCCGGTCCGGATCACCGCCGACGCCGCGACCAACGCTCTGATCGTCGCGGCGCACCCCGAGCTGCTCGAGGAGATCCGCACCATCGTGGAGGATCTCAACGACGCCGACCGCCTCGACGCCGAAGGTCGCGAGATCCGGATCTTCCCGCTCCGCATCGCCCGCGCCGAGGAACTCGCGAAGACGATCGACGAGATGTATCCCGAGCCGCCGATGCCGGTGGACAGCCGCGGCCGCCCGCGTCCCGATCTCCGCCAGCCGCGGGAGGTCGTGGTTCGGGCGAACCCGCAGATGAACGCCCTCATCGTGGATGCGCCGATCCAGCGGTTGGCGGGCTTCGAGAAGCTCGTCGAGCAGCTCGACCGCGCGAAGGTCGTGGCCGACACCGACATCCGGACCTGGAAGCTTCCGCGGGTCGAGCTCGACGCCGCCGCGAAGACGCTCAAGGATCTCGCCGCGGGCGGGCACCTTGGGGCGAGCGACGCGGGCAGTTCCATCACGATCAGCGTGGATTCGGCGAGCGACACGCTCATCGTCTCCGGCCCGATCGCGATCTTCGACCGGGTCGAGTCGGTCATCGAGTCGCTCGAGGCCGGGCCGGTGGTGCCGACCACCTCGCTTCGCACGTTCCGACTGGCTCAGGCCCGGGCGGAGTCGCTCGCCCCGATGCTGCGGGACATCCTCGTCGCCCGCATCCGTGAGGATGTGCCCGGCGGCGAGAGCGAGGTCGAGCGACTCCTCACCGTGACCGCGGATCGCAAGACCAACACCCTCATCATCTCGGCCCCCGATTCGGTGATGCCGGTCGCGGAGCAGCTGGTCGAGACGCTCGACGCCTCGGCCTCGGTCATCGGCGACCCGACCGTCCGGGTGCGGCCGCTCGCCTTCGCCGACGCCGCGATCGTCGCGGCCGCCCTGCAGCAGGCGATTCCGAGCATGACCAGCACCGCCACCGGCGACGCCGTGGATGTCAAGGTCGTGCCCGCGCCGGGGTCGAACGCCCTCCTGCTCGTCGGCGTGCCCGAGGACATCGAGGAGGTCGAGACGCTCATCGAGCCCCTCGACGCCCGGCCTGCGACCGACGCGGTCGATGCCCGCACCTTCGAACTGGCGCACGCCGACGCGACCCGCGTCGCTCCGATCGTCCAGAAGCTGCTCGACGATCAGCAGGACAGCGACCCCCGCATCCTCATCGAGCGGATCCGCCGCTCCCGCGGCATGGTCGACCTGACCCCGAAGGTCCGGGTCGAGGCCGACGCCCGCACCAACAGCCTCATCGTCAGCGGTCCGCAGCAGACCGTGAACCTCGCCGAGGGTCTGATCGAGAAGCTCGATCGTCCCGACGCCGACGCCGCCCGCACCTATGCGTCGTTCACCCCGCGGAACCTCGATGCCGCCAAGGTCGTCGAGACCGCGCAGCGGGTGCTGGAGGAGACGCGGCCGTCGGGCACCCGCTCGACGCTGGAGCTCGTGCTCGAGCCGCAGAGCGGGGCGATCACGATCATCGGCTCGCCCGAGGAGACCCTTCGGGCGACCGAACTCCTGAAGAACTGGGACGACGCGGTGCCCGCGATGCCCACGATGGACCTGCGGGTGGTCGCACTCGAGCGGGCCGACGCCGGGGCGGTCGCCTCCAGCATCACGCCGATGCTTCGCGATCGGTCTCGCTGGCCGGAGTCGCTCCGGGACGCGGTGCGGGCCGGACTGCCGATCGCCGAGCCGCAGGTGACCGCCGATGTCGCGGGCAACCGCGTGCTCGTGAGTGCCCCGGTCGAGCTCCAGTCGGTGGCCCGGGCGCTCATCGCCGAGCTCGATCGCGGCGGGGCCGGGGACGATGTGGATGTGCGGGTGTACGCGGTCGCCGCGGGCGCGGCCGCCGAGATGGCGACCGCCCTCCAGACCACGCTTCAGGCCGCGGCCGCCACCCGGCCCGGCGAGCCGACCCCGGTGGTCGCCGCCGCCGCCCGCGCCGATGCGGTCATCGTGACCGCGTCGCCGCGTCTGCAGGCGGTCGTCGAGGCGCAGCTTGAAGGGGTCGAGTCCAACGCGGGCGGCGTGCAGGTCCGCACCATGCGACTCGAACACGCGGCCGCGGCGCGGGTCGCGCCGCTCGTCGAGCGGATGCTCGCCGAGGAGAAGCTTCTCGACGCGCGCGACATGCCCAGCTGGATGCAGGTCGAGATCCTGCGGGCCCAGGCCCAGGGACGACTGCAGCAGGACGCGCCGGTCC
>JAUIHC010000041.1 GCA_030432455.1 Phycisphaerae bacterium
TGCGATCGGTCGCGGGATCGATGGTGGCCGAACGGGTGTTCGTGACGAACTCTCCGTCGCGGATCTTCACGGTCGCCCCGGCCGCCGTTCGACCGTGGCGCCGCAGCCGGGTGGACACCCGCTCGACATGCCGAAGCAGCACCGCCTCGACCTCGGCCGGATCGGCGAGATCCACGCCGAATGTCTGTTCGTGCCCGATCGACTTCGCGGTGCGATCGCCGTGGACCGGACGATCGTCGATGCCCCGGGCGAGTTCCGCGAATCGGGCGGCGCCGTCGCCGAACACGGTCCGCAGGTGCGCCGGATCCGCGTTCTGCAGGTCGCGGAAGGTGCGGATGCCGCGGGCCTCGCACCGCGCGGCGGTCTTCGGACCGATGCCCCACATCCGCGCGATCGGCAGCGGAGCGAGTCGTTCGGCGAGTCCCTCGGCGCCGATCACCACCAGCCCGTCGGGCTTCTCGAGATCCGAGGCGATCTTCGCCACGAACTTGCACGGCGCCACCCCGACACTCGCGGTCAGGTCGAGCTCCTCCCGGATCCGCGCTCGAAGCGTCGTCGCGATGGCACGACCGTCGCCGAGGAGACGCCGCGATCCGGTGACATCCACGAACGCCTCGTCGATCGAGAGCGGTTCGACGAGCGGCGAGGCGGACTCCAGGATCTCCATGATCCGACGACTGTCCGCCTCGTAGCGGCCGAACCCCGGGGAGACGACCACGGCCTCCGGGCAGCGTCGCAGCGCCTCGGCCATCGGCATCGCGGATCGGCAGCCGAAGCGGCGGGCCTCGTAGCTCGCCGCGGCGACCACCCCGCGCCCGCCGCGGCCGCCGACCAGAACCGGACGCCCCCGCAGCGTCGGATCGTCACGCTGCTCCACGGATGCGAAGAACGCATCCATGTCCACATGCAGGATCGTCCGCGGGTCGCTCACCGGCTCCCGACGACGGGATTGACGAAGAGGCCCTCGATGCGGCCTCGGGCGGACGCATCGATCTCGCCGAGCTCGATCAACTGATCGACGAAGGTGTTCCAGCGATCGGCGGTCATCCATCCGATCCGATGCTCGTCCGTCGTCTCGGATCGGACGAACGCGGGAAGCGCCGCGACCGCGAGCTCCAGCGTGCGGGGCGTGAAGTCGGGGTTGAGCTCCGCGATCCGATCGTTGACCGGTCCGGGATTCGCGAGATACGCGTCCCAGCCCTCGCTCACCGCCTCGACCAGCTTCGCGACGACTTCGGGTTCCTTCTGGAGCATCTCCTCCCGCACCGCGAGCACCACGTCGTACGGGTCGAACCCGGTGTCCGCGACGAGGAACATGCGGGTCGCGACGCCGTCGGCCTCGAGCTGCACGGGTTCGGCGGTCGCGAACGCCTGCATCGCGACGACCTCGTCGGCGAGGAACGGGGCCAGCGATCCGGTGTACGGCACCCGCACCAGCGGGCTCGGACCGAATCGGCGATCGAGCCACTTCAGGTACGGAAGACCGTCGCCCACCATGAACGCACCCTCCGACGCCCAGAGCTCCTCCAGCGTCGAGAAGGGCGACTCCCGCCGCACCACGATCGCCCTCGGGGCCTTCTGGAAGCTTGCGTGCACCGCGACGATCCGTCCTCCGGACGCCCGCAGCGTGACCAGCTGCGAACCGGCGACGATCGCGGCATCGACCTTGCCCGCGGCCAGCAATTGAGGCCCGGGGACGTCGGCTCCCCCGGGCAGCAGGGTGACATCGAGGCCGCGACGCTCGAAGCCACCGTCGAGTGCGGCCGCGTAGAGCCCGCCGAACTCCGGCTCGGGGAACCAGTTGAGCTGCACGCGGAGCGGTCGCGGGCCGGATGCCGGTGCCGCATCCCCGGCGGGACCGCAGGCGACCGGCACCGCCGAGACCGCCACCGCCCCGACGAGCAGGATCAGGGCGTGCAGTCGGGCGAGGATCACGGAGTTGGACATGATTCGGAGTTCCGGCGGTCGAGGTGGCGGCGTCACCGGGCCGAGGCGTGCCAGCGCCGCAGCAGCGCCCAGCCGATGCCGTTGACGATACCGAACAGCACGAATCCCAGACCCGCCGCGAGCGTGATCGCCGCGAAGACCGTCGGGGTCCGATTCTGCTTGAGCGCACTGGTGATGACGCCGCCGAGCGGCGCGGCGTCACCGCCGAATCCGCCGGTGAACTCGCCGACGATCGCCCCGATCACCGCAAGCCCGGCCGCGATGCGGAGACCCGTGAAGACGCTCGGAAGCGACCAGGGCAGACCGAGCGACCACCACGCCCGCACCCGGCCGGCCCCGTGGATCCGGAAGATCTCCTGCAACCCGGGATCGACCGACTGCAGACCGTCGAGGGTGCCCGCGACCACCGGAAAGAGCGACACGATGCACGCCGAGGCCGCGACGCTGGGCAGTCCGTAGCCGAACCAGATGACGAGCATCGGCGCGATCGCGACCAGCGGCACCATCTGCAGGAGCAGCGCGAGCGGGTAGACGCCGCGACGCGCGAGCGGCACCAGCGACAGGACGCTGCCCGCGACGATGCCGATCGCCGCACTGCCGACGAATCCCAGTCCGGTCGCCAGCGCGGTGCGACCGGACGCGGCGAGCAGACGATCGCGGTCGTCGATCATGGCGCGACCGATCCGGCGCGGCGACGGCAGCAGATACTCGGGTACCGCGAAGAACCACACCGCGAGCTCCCAGAACAGGAGCGCCCCGAGCACCACGACGATCGGCGGCCACGCCGCCCGCCAGAGCCGCGCCGCGATCATGGCGTCGCCTCCAACCCCTGCCGAAGCACGTCGAGCACCCTCGTCTGCATCACGGCGAACTCGGGATCGCCGCGAAGCGCCGCGTCCCGGGTCGGGAACGGGATCTGGAATCGCTCGATGATCCGAGCCGGCCGCGGCGACATCACGACCACCTCGTCCCCGAGGAACACCGCCTCGGAGATCGAATGCGTGACCAGGAGCACCGTGATGCCCGTGCCCCGCACGATCGCGGCCAGTTCCTCGTCGAGTCGGAACCGGGTCACCTCGTCGAGCGCCCCGAACGGCTCGTCGAGAAGCAGCAGACGCGGATTCGAGACGAGCGCCCGCGCCACTGCGGCCCGCATCCGCATGCCGCCGGAGAGCTGTGCCGGAAGCCGGTCGGCGGCATCGGAGAGTCCGACCATCGCCAGCCTCGCATCCGCGGCGGCGAGCGCCTCCGTCCGGGATCGCCCCGCGAGTTCGAGCGGAAGGGCGACGTTGCGGCGCACGCTGCGCCACGGCAGCAGTCGCGGCTCCTGGAAGCAGAACCCGATCGGCACCGTCGGATCGCGCACCACCTCGCCGGAGGTCGGGGCGTCCAGACCGCCGATGATCCGAAGCACGGTGCTCTTTCCGCAGCCGGTCGGACCGATGAGCACCGTGATGGTGCCGGGCGAGAGCTGGAGATCCACCCCGCCGACCGCCTCGACCTCACCGCGCTCTCCGCGGAAGGTCCGACGAAGATCGCGCACCTCGGCGACCGGCCCGCTCACGACGCGGACTCCGGCGATCGAGGACGCCCGCCGTCCGTATCGCGGATCGCCAGCAGCCGGAGTGCGTTGAGCACCACGGCGACGGTGCTGCCCTCGTGCAGCACCACGGCGAGCGAGAGCGCGATCGACCCTGTCGAACCGAGCACGATCAGCAGCAGCACCATGCCCATCGACCCGATCACGTTCTGTCGGATCACCGAGCGGGTGCGGCGGGCTGTCTCGATCGCGAAGGGGAGTCGCCCGAGATCGTCGCGCACCAGCGCGACGTCCGCCGCCTCGAGGGCGACGTCGGTCCCGCTTCCTCCCATCGCCACGCCGACGGTCGCGGCGGCGAGCGCGGGCGCGTCGTTGACACCGTCGCCGACCATCGCGACCGCACCGTGCGCGTCCCGCAGGGCGGTGACCTCATCGATCTTCTGCTCGGGGAGCAGCCCGAAACGCACCTCATCGACGCCGAGTCGCGACGCCACCACCCTCGCCGGACCCTCGCGATCGCCGGTCAGCATGACGAGCGGTCCGAGTCCCATGCCGCGAAGGCGTTCGATGGCCCGGGGCGCCTCCGGCCGCTCGATGTCGGCGAGGCCGATCACGCCGATCGCCGTCGCGTCCAGCGCCACGAAGGCGGTGGTCAGACCTTCGCTCGACATCCGCTCCGCGGCGGTCCGAAGTCGATCGCCGATCTCGACGCTCTCGGCGGCGAGCAGATGGGCGCCGCCGACCAGCACCACCTGCCCCCTCATCCGGCCGGTCATGCCACGGCCGGGCACGACCGTCGCCTCGTCGGGGGCGGGGACGGTCACGCCCGCGTCGGCGGCCGCCCGCACCACCGCCTCCGCAAGCGGATGCGTGCTCTGCGACTCGATCGAGGCCGCGATCTCCAGCACGCGGGCCTCGGCGACATCGGGACCCGCGACCACCTCGCGGACGGACGGCCTTCCTTCGGTGAGCGTGCCCGTCTTGTCGAACGCGACGGCGCGGACCTCACCCAGCGCCTCGATCGCCTCGCCGCCCTTGACCAGCACGCCGCCCCGCGCCGCGCGGGCGATCCCCGCGAGCACCGACGCAGGCGTCGAGATCGCGAGTGCGCACGGCGATGCGCCGACCAGCACGGTCAAGGCCCGGGTGATCGCCTCCGACCAGGTCAGCCACTCCAGCATCGGCGGCACCACCATCAGCAGGGCCACCACCACGATCACGATCGGCACATAGACCCGCGTGAAACGCTCGGCCGTCCGCTGGGAGGGCGCCTTCCGCTGCTCGGCCTCCTCGACGAGGCGGACCATGCGGGCCATGAGCGTCTCGCCCGCGGGACGGGTGGCCTCGATCTCGATCGTGGCGTCGAGATTCAGCGTCCCCGCGAAGACGTCGCCCCCCGGCTCCACCCGGACCGGCACGCTCTCGCCGGTGATCGGGCTCTGGTCGATGCCGCCGGTACCGACGAGGACTCGGCCGTCGATCGGGATCCGCTCGGTCGAATGCACCCGGACGCGGTCCCCGGGAACGAGTTCGGCGACGGGCACGATCTCCTCGCGACCGTCGGGCGTGATCCGCCGGGCCTCGTCGGGGGCGTAGGTCCCGAGGGCGTCGATCGCGCCGCGAGCCCGCTGGAGGGCGAGATCCTCGAGGGCGTGACCGAGCGCGAAGAGGAACAGCAGGACCGCGGCCTCGCCGAATCCACCGAGCAGCGTCGCCCCCAACGCGGCGAGAAGCATGAGCAGATCGACGTCCAGACGACCGCGAAGAAGTTGCCGACCGGTGTCCACCACCACGTCGGCGGCGGCCACCAGCATCGCGGTCAGGTACAGGGCATCTCGGAGGACCGGCTGGTCCAGTCCCCCGACCGAGGCTCCCGCGACCAGCAGCACGCCACTCCCGATCGCCGCCAGCTGGTGCCGACCGATCCGCATCGGGACCGTCGCCGTCGCGGGCGTCGAGGAGGCACTGGAGGAGGGATCGGTCATCGAGGTTCGAAGGGGTCACCCGGGACCGGCAGGGGGGTCCGGGAAGTCGGGAGCCTATGCCGAGCGGGCGGGTTCCACCGGGCCGCGGCGAGGGGGCGCGGCCGATTCCTGCGGACGCGAGCCTCCGATCGCCGATCACACCTCCCCCACCTTCACGATCTCCGAGCCACGAGTGATGATCGACTGGACCGACCGCTACCTCGCCTCCCTGACCGACCTCGACCGCTACCACGATCTCGTGGACGCGGTGCTGGCCCTGAGCGCCCACCGTCGGCCGGAGCTCGATCCGGACCTCACGCACGCCCGGCTGGAGAGCATCGCGCATCGAGTGCGCTGTCAGGTGCCCCACCTCGCGAGTCGCCACCGCACCAACGGCCCGCGGGGCGTGGACGGCGTGCTGGCCCATCTTCATGAGGCGTTGTTCGAGGAGCTCGGGCTCGGACGGCAGTCGGACGTGATCCCCCACCCTGATGCCATCGACCTCGATCTCGTCCTTCAGGGGGTGCCCGGCCTCCCGGTGGCCTGCGGACTGGCCTACTGCGCCGTCGCGGAGCGGGTCGGGCTCGATGTCTTCGGTATCGACCTTCCCGGGGCGTTCCTCGTGGCCGTCCGGGACGTCGCCAACCGACGGATCACCGTCCTGGACCCCGGCCATGGCGGCCGACTCATCGATGGAGGCGACTTCCGGGAGCTCGCCCGCGGCGTCGACGACACCCTGGACCCCCGTCAGCTGCTGACCCCCGCGCTTCCCGCGATCTGGCTCCGGCGCTGGCTCCGGGATCTCTCGCTGGCCAGTGTCCGCAGCGGCGAGGTCCACCTGCTCGACTCCTGGGCCCGGCTCTCGACCGAGACCGAGGAGATTCTCGGAGCCTGAGGTCGGGAGTCGGACATCCGGACCCGGAATCCATGGTCTGCGATTCCAGGAGCGATCGAGCCTCCAAACACTTGGATTTCACGGATCCTAGGCCTATCCTGAACGCTATGAACGGCTTCTCGAACATCGGTGCGGGGACCGGGCGATCCCTTCGTCGCGGTTTCACGCTGGTCGAACTTCTGGTCGTGGTCGCGATCATCGCGGTGCTGCTGGCCATCGTGCTGCTCGCGGTCGGCGGGTTCCGCGACTCCGCGCGCCTCGTCCAGTGCATGAGCAATCAGCATCAGTTGCAGGTCGGGCTCGTGGGCTGGAGTCAGGATCACAACGGGAAGTTCATGAGTCCCGAAAGCCGCGAGTACCAGGGCATCGAGGAACTCTTCTGGGTCAAGAGCTACAACACCGGCGCCAGCGAGGGACTCCGCCTGATCGATGGTCGCGAGACGGAGTTCGCCGTTCGTGACGGCCAGCTCTGGGAGTATGTCGGCGATGTCGCGGCGTACAGCTCGCCGCTCGACCCGAGCGGGCGCGTCCGCAGCTACTCGCTCAACGGATTCATCAGCGACTCCCCCGACAACCCCAACTCGGTGTGGGGCCCGACCGTCGATCGGATCAGCAAGATCCGCAACCCGTCCAAGACGATGTACACCATCGCCGAGCACGACACCGGCTGGCAGTTCGACTACAACCGGGGCGGATGGGTCGTGGACACCTACAACGGCGTCTGGAAGGACTTCCCCGCGTTCTGGGATCCGGTCGATCGGATCGCGATGAGCTTCGTCGACGGATCGAGCCGGATCATCGAGTTCGCGAACCCGAAGCTCAACGAAGCCGTGCCCGGGCACGAGGTGCCGGTGAACGAGCTGTCCCAGGCCGACTTCGACCAGTTCAGCGAGTGGCTCGATCCCACCCGCTGATCTCCGAACGCACGACGGGAGTCGTCCCGCCTCGAAGGTGACCGGGCGCCGAAGGGAGCACTCCGTGAGGACTCACGTCACGATCCGGAGATCGGCCTTCACCCTCGTCGAACTCCTCGTGGTGATCGCCATCATCGCGGTGCTGATCGCGATCGTGCTGATCTCGGTGGGCGTGTTCCAGGATCAGGCCAGGCTCGTGCAGTGCATGAGCAACCAGCATCAGCTCCAGGTCGGACTGGTCGGCTACAGCCAGGAGAACGGCGGCAAGTTCATCAGCCCCCGCACCTCGCCGCTTGGGAATCTCCCGCGGGACCTGCTCTGGGTCCGCAGCTACAACGGCGACGGGAACAGCCGACTCGATGCTCAGGGCTACGAGACGATCGCCGCGCTCGAGGACGGCGCCCTCTGGGACTATGTGGGCGATCCGGCGGCATACCGCTCCCCGCTCGACCCGACGCCACGGATCCGCTCCTACGCGGTGAACGGCTTCATCAGCGACCTTCCCGACAACCCCTCCAACCCCGAGTTCGCGTGGGGGCCGGTGGCCGACCGCATCAGCAAGGTCCGCAATCCGACCAACACGCTGTACACGATTCCCGAGCAGGACAAGAACGCGAACTACAACTCGCAGGGCTGGGTCATCGACATCTACACCCGGGTGTGGAAGGACTTCCCCGCGTTCTGGGAGCCTCGCGGGAAGATCGCAGCGTCGTTCGTGGACGGATCGAGCCGCATCATCACCTTCGCCGACCCCGATCTGGTGGACCTCATCCCCGGCCACGAGACTCCGGCGGATCCGAACACCACCCTCGACTTCGATCGCTTCGCCGCCTGGGTCAACCCCGACGAGTGATCCGCGATCCCCGGGATCGCGGAACCCGATGCGACGCCGGGGATCCCATCCCGCATCGAGTCCGGGGGACGGAGCATCGACATGTTCAAGATCGGCTTGACCGCCTCGTCGGCGGCCCTCGCGCTCACCATCTGCCTCTCCGCCGCGGGTGACGACGACCGGGTCCGCTACGACGACCACACCGTGGCCCGGATCGAGGTCGACTCCATGCGCGACCTGCGAACCCTGCTCGCCCTCGGCGGCGACATCTGGTCGGAGTCGATCGGGGTCGGGTCCATCGACGTGATGCTGCCGACCGACCGCATCCCGGTGCTCGACCGGGCGGGGCTTGACCACACGATCCTCATCGAGTCGGTGCAGCCGCTGCTCGACGCCGAACGGCTCCGGCTGGAGGCGGCGGGCGAGGGTGGCGTGGCGGGCGGCGGGTTCTTCGACGACTATCGCACTGGCGACGACCTCCTCGCCTTCTACGACGCCCTCGCCGCCGCCCGGCCCGATCTGGTGACCAGCCGCGTGATCGGCACCTCGATCGAAGGTCGTCCGATCCGCGCGTTCACGATCTGCGGCGGCGACCCCGCGTCGGTGCCCGCGATCTACGTCAACACCGGCGCCCACGCCCGCGAGTGGATCGGTCCCGCGACGATCGCGTTCGTCGCCGACGCGCTGGTGAACGGCCATGACGCCGATCCGCGGATCACGACGCTCGTGGACGGACTGTGCTGGCACATCGTGCCGCTGGCGAATCCCGACGGATACGAGCACACCTGGTCCGTGAACCGCCTGTGGCGGAAGACCCGCCGGAACAACGGCGACGGGACCTTCGGCGTGGACTGGAACCGCAACTTCGCGGCCGGCTGGGGCGGACCGGGATCGAGCGGCGCGACCGGCAACGACACCTACCGCGGGACGGCTCCGTTCAGCGAGCCCGAGACGCAGGCGACCCGCGACGACGTCCTCGCGCAACCGAACGTCGCGATCTTCCTCGATGTCCACTCGTACTCGCAGCTCGTGCTCTGGCCCTACGGCTACACCTCCGGCGAACCTGCGGGCGAGGCGGGCGAGATCCACCGGGCGATCGGCGAGGGGATGGCGGATGCGATCCTCAGCGTGCACGGCTCGTCGTTCGCCCCGCAGCCGGCGTTCGACCTCTATCTCGCCAGCGGCACGAGCCTCGACTGGGCGTGGGACGACGCGGGCGTCTTCGGGTTCACCTACGAACTCCGCGACACCGGGCAGTTCGGCTTCATCCTCCCCCCCGACCAGATCGTGCCGAGCGGCGAGGAGATCCTGGAGTCGCTGCTCTGGACCGGCGAACAGGTGATCGGCGCGATCGAGGCGACCTTCCCCGCCGGTGAACCGACGATCATCGCGCCGGACGCCACGCTCGACATCGAGGTCTCCCTGACCTCGATCTTCGCCACCCTCGACCCTGAGACCGCGGCGTGCCGCACCCGGATCGACGGCGACGCGTGGAGCACCGCCCCGATGACGCCGCTCGGCGGCGATGCGTATCGCGCCACGCTTCCCGCCGCGGCCTGCGGTTCCATCGTCGAGTTCGAGTTCGCCGTCGCGACCGTCGAGGGAGCGGAGATCGTGATCCGGTCCGCGGACGGTGGTCCATGGACGGTGGTCGTCTCCGAGACGGTCGTGGCCTTCCAGGACGATGCGGAGGTCGACCGCGGCTGGTCGCTCGGCGACGCGGGAGACACCGCGACCACCGGCGCCTGGGTTCGGGTCGATCCCAACGGAACCGCCGCCCAGCCCGAGGACGACACGACGCCCGATCCCGGTCGCGTCTGCTTCGTGACCGGGCAGGGATCGGTCGGCGGTTCGCTCGGCGAGGCGGACATCGACGGCGGCACGACCACCCTGACCAGCCCGACGATCCCCGTGGCCGATCTCGACAGCGTGACCATCGCGTGCCGCTACTGGTACTCCAACGACACCGGCGCTTCCCCGAACGCCGACTCCATGCCGATCGAGGCCCGGCTCGACGGCGGCCCCTGGTTCCTGCTCGAGACCATCTCAAGCAGCGCCCCCGCGTGGCGGTCCGGCGAATGGTTGGTCCCGGTCGGCAACGCCTCGGCCCTGCAGATCCGGTTCACAGCCTCGGACCTCGGGTCGGGTTCCGTGGTCGAGGCCGCCGTGGACGATGTCCGGGTCTTCGCCACGGGATGTCCGGATGCCCCCTGCGTGGGCGACCTCGACGGCGACGCCGGCGTCGATGGAGCGGATGTCGGACTCATGCTGGCGGCGTGGGGCTCCACCGACCCGACCGCGGACCTGACCGGAGACGGGCTCGTGAACGGTGCCGACCTCGGGCTCCTGCTCGGCGGCTGGGGGCCGTGCCCTTGAAACGCGGGTTCTCGGACAGGAAGGCTTCCATCGGACCGCCTCGGATCCGATGATGAGCATGTGGCGAGCGAACCGGATCGGTCGCGGAAGGGTTCCCCCCTCGTGATCGGTCGCGGTCGTCGTCAATCCCATCCGGCGGCGTCCCCAACCGGGACGGGATCGACAATCCGTCGCCGTCGCCCTTCGACCGAGGCGACCCTCGAACTTCCGGACCCCAGCCCCGTCCCGGACAGGAACCCGATCGCACATGCCCGACCCCAGCGACCTCTCTTCGAACGGTTGGACGCCCCCGCGTCTGGCGATCGTGCTCCCACTGGCGGCCGCGACGATCCTCGGCCTCGCGGCGGGTCGGCTGCAGGAGGACCCGGCGGCCTCGATGACCGCGATGTCCGACGACGAGACGATGATGGGATCGGGCATGTCGATGTCCGGCGGCGACGATCAGGCGTTCTCCCCGGCCGAGCTCGACTTCTTCGAGTCGAAGGTCCGGCCTCTGCTGATCGGCGCCTGCAGCGCGTGCCACAGCGACAACGGCAGTCGCATCCGGGCGGGATTCACCATCGACAGTCGCCAGGCGATGCTGATCGGCGGTGACAGCGGTCCCGGCATCGTGCCCGGGCATCCCGACGCGAGCCTGCTCATCCAGGCCGTCCGCTACGACGACCCCGGTCTCCAGATGCCCCCCCGCGGCGCCCTCTCGCGCGACGAGATCGCGACGCTGGAACGATGGGTGGAGATGGGCGCCCCGATGCCCGCCCCGCGACGATCCGGAGTGGACGGCGGGGTCGCCCCCGGCACCGAAGGTCTCTGGAGCGACGCGGACATCGAGGCCGGGCGGGAACACTGGGCGTATCGCCCGGTCACGCCCCCCGCCGTTCCCGAGGTCGCGGACCCCGACTGGCCCCGCACCGACGTGGACCGCTTCGTGCTGGCGAATCTCGAAGCCCGCGGACTTCATCCGGTCGAGGATGCCGAGCGGGAGACCTGGCTTCGCCGCGTCACGTTCGATCTCGTCGGACTCCCGCCGACCCTCGCGGAGATCGACGCGTACCTGCAGGATGCGTCGCCGCAGGCCGAGGCGACCGTGGTCGATCGACTGCTCGCCTCGCCCGCGTTCGGCGAACGCTGGAGCCGCCACTGGCTCGACGTGGCTCGCTACGCGGAGTCGAGTGGCCGGGAGAGCAACATCGCCTACCCGCACGCCTGGAGATATCGCGACTGGGTGGTGTCCGCGTTCAACGCCGACGTGCCCTACGACCGGTTCGTCACCATGCAGCTCGCGGGCGATCTCCTTCCGGCCCGGACCGAGCACGAGGAGGCGGCGAACCTGATCGCGACCGGCTACCTCGCGATCGGCCCCAAGGGGCACAACACGCAGGGCCGCGCCCAGTTCGTGCTCGACCTCGTCGACGAGCAGATCGACGTCATCGGCCAGGGCCTGCTCGCCACCACCATCTCCTGCGCCCGCTGCCACGATCACAAGTTCGACCCGATCCCGCAGGTGGACTACTACGCGATGGCGGGCATCCTCGGATCCACCGAGACACGGTTCGGCACCATCGAGTCGCCGGGCAATCGACAGGCCGCCGAGGTGATCGAGCTTCCCGCGGGCGCGGACCTGCCCGACGGCCCCCACTTCCCGGAGTTCGCCCGCACCATCGTCACCGGCATCCGCGATCGGGCGCAGCGACAGATCGATGCCGCCACCGAGGCTCGCGCCTCGCTCCGCGAGCAGGGCGTGCGCGGCATGCGGAACGGCGTGCCCGACGATGTGCGTCAGATCCTGCAGCGGGCCCGGCAGTCCGAGGGCCTTCTCCGAGTGGCCGACTCGCTGCTCGCCCGCTTCGACCCGCAGGGACGGCCGACCATCGACAACTTCGTCTGCATGGGCGTGGTCGAGGCGGATCCCCGGGATGCCCCGTTCCTCGAGCGCGGCGAACTCGACGGTCGCGGCGACCCCGTGCCGCGCGGCTTCCCGCAGGTCCTCACCTCGGCATGGTCGCCGTCGATCGGGTCGGGCTCCGGACGACTCGAGCTCGCCGAGTGGATCACCGACGATCGCCATCCGCTGACCGCCCGCGTCTGGGCCAACCGGGTCTGGAGCCACCTCTTCGGCAGCGGACTCGTGCCGACTCCGGACAACTTCGGGCTGAGCGGGCGACCACCGTCGAACCCGGCACTGCTCGATCATCTCGCGTCACGCCTCGTCGCGCTCGACTGGTCGACCAAGTCCCTCATCCGCGAACTGGTCCTCTCGCGCACCTACCGCCTCGCATCGCGGCACGATCGCGACAACGCCGAGATCGATCCCGACATGGTGCATCTCTGGCGCATGCCGGAGCGCCGGTTGGAGGCCGAGGCGATCCGGGACGCGATGCTCGCGGTCGCGGGCCTCCTCGATCCGACCCCGCCGATCGGATCCGCGGCCGCTCTTCTGGAAGGCACCATCCGCGGCGGCCAGACCACGCGGCTGATCGATGCCGCGATGGCCGACTACCGGGACCACCGCAGCCTGTACCTGCCGATCATCCGGGGCGATGTCCCCGAGGCGCTCGCGGTGTTCGACTTCCCCGAGCCGGACTTCGTGGTCGGCGAGCGCGACGAGACCAACGTCGCCACCCAGGCCCTCTACCTCATGAACGCCGAGGAGACCCGCCGACTCGCCGACGCGTTCGCCGGCCGGGTCATCGCCGGAGGTCGGGACTTCCAGTCCCGCGTCGAGCGGGCGTTCCGGTACGCCTTCGGTCGAGCGCCGAGCAACGGCGAGTACCGCGCGTGCCGGTCGTTCCTCAACGACTTCGACGATGCGTGGCTCGACGACCAGCGCGACCGTGCCCGATCCGAATCACCGCAGGAAC
>JAUIHC010000042.1 GCA_030432455.1 Phycisphaerae bacterium
GGCATCTCGGTGAGCCATCCGAGCCGCGGCGTCATCTCGATCGGCGGCGACACCGGCGATGGGTTCACCGGCGAGGTGATGGCGATGCGGTTCGACGGCGAGTCCTTCATGCTCGAGTCCCTGCCGGCACTGCCGACTCCGCTCGCCTACGGCGCGGGGGCGCTCGTCGGCGAGACGATCATCGTCTTCGGTGGTCAGGACACCCCCGGCGGACCGGCCCTCGCGGGCGGCTGGCGCCTCGACCTCGCGGCCCTGGCAACCGACCCCGCGACGCGTTGGACCGCGATCGCCGCGATCCCGACCGGCGGCCGCATCCTGCCGGTCGCCGCGAGCCATCGGGGCACGGCGTACTGCTTCTCAGGGGTCGCCCTCGAACCGAACGACGACGGCGGCCACGGCCGCATCGCGCCCTACCTCGTCGAGGCGTGGCGATACGACCTCGCCGCCGACGCCTGGCGACGACTCGCGGATCTCCCCCGCCCCGCCGCCGCGGCCCCGAGCCCGGCGATCGCGGTCGGTTTCGACATGCTCGCGGTGGTCGGCGGCGATGACGGCTCACTGCTCACCCGGGTCGCGGACCTTCAGGACGATCACCCCGGCTTCGACCCGTCGATCCAGGTCTATCACCCGACGACCGACCGGTGGACGATCCGCGAGGCGTACCCGGTCCAACGCGAGGCTCGGATCGCGCCGCCGGTCACCGCGACCACGATCGCCATCTCGGGGACCGGGACCGGCTTCGACGGCTCGACCGTCGTCGCAAGCGGCGAGATCCGTCCCCGCACCCGCACCCCGCGGCTCGCGGTGGTCACCACGATCGCGGTTCCGACCGCCCTCGGCACCCTCGACTGGATCGCGATCGCGCTCTACGGCGTGGTGCTGATCTGGATGGGCCTTCACTTCTCGCGCCGCGAATCCTCGACCGACGACTTCTTCCTCGCCGGCCGCCGCATCCCGTGGTGGGCGAGCGGCATCTCGATCTTCGCGACCTCGCTGAGCGCGATCACCTTCATGGCGATCCCCGCGAAGACCTGGGACACCGACTGGACCTACTTCCTTCAGAACCTGCTGATCGTCGCGGTCGCGCCGATCGCCGCGATGCTGCTGGTCCCGACCTTCCGGCGGCTCGATGTGACGACCGCCTACGAATACCTCGAGCATCGCTTCCACTGGACGCTGCGACTCGCGGCGAGTGCGCTCTACATGCTGTTCCAGGTCGGCCGCGTCGCGGTCGTCACCCTGCTTCCCGCCTTGGCGCTGGCGGCGGTCACCGGGCTCGATGTGACGACCTGCATCCTCGTGATGGGCGTGATCTGCATCCTCTATACGGTGCTCGGCGGCATCGAGGCGGTGATCTGGTCGGACGTCCTGCAGGCGGCGGTACTCTTCGGCGGTGCGGTCTGGGCGCTCGTCATCATGATCGGCGGCACCGACGGTGGCGTGTCGGGACTGGTCTCCGAGGCGTCCGCGGCGGGCAAGCTCCGGCTCGCCGACTTCTCCTGGGACCTCACCCGGCCCTCGCTCTTCGTCATCATCCTCGGCGGCATCTTCTCGAACATCATTCCCTACGCAAGCGACCAGTCGGTCGTGCAGCGGTACCTCGCCGTGAAGGATGTGCGGGACGCCAAGCGGGCGGTGTGGGCGGGCGCGATCCTCGCCCTCCCCGCGTCGCTGCTCTTCTTCAGCCTCGGCACCGGACTCTGGGGCTTCTATCGCTCGAATCCCGAGTCGCTTCACCCGACCGGCCAGCTCGACCAGATCCTGCCGCTCTTCATCGTCGAGATGCTGCCCGCGGGCGTCGCGGGAATCGTGCTCGCCGGACTCTTCGCCGCCGCGATGAGCAGCCTCGACTCCAGCATGAACTCGGTCGCGACCGCCTTCACCACCGACTGGTACCGACGGTTCTTTCCCGCCGCCGACGACCGGCGCCGACTCCGGGTCGCTCGGATCGCCACCGTGACGATCGGCGTGGTCGGCACCGGTGCCGCCCTGCTCATGGCGGGTCTCGACGACCCGAGCCTCCTCGACGTCTGGTTCAAGGTGATCGGCCTCTTCGGTTCCGGCGTCGCAGGCGTGTTCCTCCTCGGAGCGCTCACGACCCACACCGGCCCGGTCGCGGGCTGGTGCGGACTGGTGGTCAGCGCGGTCACGGTCTGGAGCGTCGGGGCGTACACGCAGATCAGCGGCCTCGCGTACAGCGCGGTCGGCATCGTCGCGTGCCTGGCAGTCGGCCTGCTGGTCGGCGTGATCGACCGTCGCCCGAAGGACGGCGTCGCCTGACGACGGCATCGCGTCGCTCCTCGGGAAAACAAGCCCAACCTTGAACCCACCCCGCCGGGGGCGCTCGAACCCACGCCGCCCGTCTCACTGTCCGCTTTCCAGCCTCGACTCTCCATCGTCGACGTTCCATCTGCGCTCTGACCCTCTCCCTCCCCGTGCCCCCCTCCCTTCCCACCTCCCCGGACGAGCCGCTCTCGTTCCGGACGATCCTCGCCACCTGGTGGCCGCTCGCGGCCAGCTGGATCCTCATGGGGGTCGAGATGCCGCTCATCGCGGCGGTGCTCGGGCGGCTTCCCGACTCGGAGATCCAGCTCGCCGCCTACGGGGGCGTGGTCTTTCCGGTGAGCCTCATCATCGAGAGCCCGGTCATCATGCTGCTGGCGGCCAGCACCCGACTCAGCGACTCGCCGGAGAACTACCGATACCTCCGACGGTTCGCCCGCACGCTCGGATACGGCCTGACCGTGGTGCACGGGCTCGTCGCGTTCACGCCGCTCTTCGATCTCATCGTGGTGCCGATCATCGATCCCCCCGCCGCGGTCGTCGAACCCGCCCGCGCGGGTCTTCAGTGGATGCTCCCGTTCACCGCCGCGGTCGCGGAGCGGCGATTCCATCAGGGATTGCTCATTCGCTTCGGTCGCCAGCGTCAGGTCGGCACCGGAACCATCGTCCGACTCGTCGCGACCGCGATCCCGCTCGCGATCGCCGCGGGCACCGCGTCGCCGTACGGAGCCTCGTACGCCGCGCTGGCGGTGGCGTGCGGCGTCGTGGCCGAGGCGATCTTCGCCCGGGCGGGCGCGTGGTTCGTCGAGCGCGGTCCGCTCCGGCAGGCTCGCAGCGATCGGACCCTCGATCTCCGCACCACGATCGCGTTCTACACCCCGCTCGCCCTCACCTCGACGATCTCACTCGCGTCGTATCCCATCGCGAGCGCGGGCATGAACCGCATGCCCCAGGCGCTCGCGTCACTCGCCCTCTGGCCCGCGGCGAGCGGCCTGAGCTTCTTCACGCGGTCGAGCGGCGTCGCGTTCAACGAGGTCGCGGTGCGACACGCGGGCGACCGAGACGGCCGCCCGGCTCTGGCTCGCTTCGCATGGCTGGTCGGCGGCGTGTTCAGCCTGATCGTGGCGTTGATCGCCTTCACCGAGCTCGCCCGCTGGTGGTACGTGGATCTCGAAGGCACCCCGCCCGAGCGGCTTCCCCTCGCGGTGCAGGCGACGATCGCGATGATCCCGCTTCCGCTGCTCTCGTTCCTTTCCAGTCACTGGCAGGGACTGCTGGTGGACGATCACCGCACCCGCCCGATCTCCGAAGGCGTCGCGGTGGGATTGGTCACGATCGTCGCCACCCTCGGCATCTTCATCGTCCGGCCGATGATCGGCGGCGTGGTGGCGGCGATGATCGCCCTCAGCGTGGGGATGGCGGCTCAGACCGTGTGGCTGTGGTGGAGGGAGAGGATGGGGAAGGGAGAACATGGACCATGAAGGCGTCGGCCGTCATCCATGTTCAACTCTCTCCGCTCTCCTTTCTCCACCCCCGTCATCCCCGCCGCCGCAGACCGTCGATCATCACCGCGACCACGATGATGCCGCCGATGATGATGTCCTGCACCGAGTTGTCGATGCCCGCGAGATTGCAGCCCGCGTCGAGTGAACTCAGCATGAACGCGCCGATCATCGTGCCGAGGATGCCGCCCTCGCCGCCCGAGAGACTCGCGCCGCCGATGACGACCGCGGCGATGATCGAGAGTTCGAGTCCGACCGCGGTGGTCGGATCGCCGACCCCGAGCCGTCCGAGCGTGACCGCTCCCGCGAGCCCGGCACCGAGTCCGCACAACGCGTAGACGAGGATCTTCGTCCGCACCACCGGCACGCCGCAGAGGCGGGCGGTCGATTCGCTCGATCCGATCGCGACGACCTGCACGCCGAACGCGGTGCGTCGCAGGACGAGACCCGCGAGGATCGCCGCCAGCAGCAGACACCAGACCGCGGGCGCCACCAGCAGCCACGCGAGATCCGGCGTCTTGTCCACGAACCCCTCCAGCCAGCCGAGCGACTCGGCGGGCGGCGCGATGCGCTGATTGTCGGCGAGCAGCTTCGCGAGCCCGCGGGCGATGCCGAGCATGCCGAGGGTCACGATGAACGGCGGGATCCGCAGACCGGTCACCAGGCCGCCGTTCACGAGACCGCAGGCCACGCCGGTGCCCGCGGCGACCAGCACCGCGACGGTCGGCGAGGTTCCTGCGTCGAGCGCCATCGCGCCCGCGACCCCCGCCAACGCGATCACCGAGCCGATCGAGAGATCGATGCCGCCCGAGACGATCACGAAGCACATGCCGATCGCCCCGATGCCGACGACCACGGTCTGGATCGCGATCGTCCGGCCGTTGCGGATCGAGAGGAACGCCTCCGGCTCCATCGCGGTGAACACGCCGACCACGATGACGAGCCCGATGAACGGTGCCGCAAGACGCGCCAGCCGTCGCACCCAGTGCTCGCGATCGAGCCCCGACTCGGAACCCTCGATGCCGGTCGTCGCTGCGCTGGTCATGCCACCTCCTGAACGCCGTCGTCCCCGATGTCGGAACCCATCACCGCCTCGGCGAGCAACGACGACTCCGTGCACGTCGCCGCGGCCCGAGCCGGTCCGAGCACCCCGCGATGCATCACCGCGATGCGATCGCAGAGTCCGAGCAGTTCAGGCAGGTGGCCCCCGGCGACCACGATCGCCCGGCCCTCTCGCGCGAGTTCGTCGAGCAGGCGATAGACCTCGACCTTGCTGCCGATGTCGATGCCCCGGGTCGGCTCGTCGAGGAGCAGGACCGTGGCGTCCTGATGGAGCAGTCGCGCGATCGCGATCTTCTGCTGGTTGCCGCCGGAGAGCGTGCCGATCACCCGCTCGGGCGTCCCGGAACGAACCGACAATCGGGCGACCCAGCGTTCGGTGGCAGCCGCGACCCGCGATCGGGAGACGATGCCGCCCGGAGCCACCGGACCGAGCCGCGACAGCAGCAGGTTCTCCGCGACGGTCATCCGCAGCGCCAACCCCTCGCCCTTGCGGTCCTCGCTCAGAAACCCGAGTCCTCGGGCCATCCGCTCGGGAATGCCCGCGCGTCGGCCGATCTCGACCCCGTCGAGTTCGATGCGACCGCTCGTCGTCGGATCGAGTCCCGCGATCGCCCGCAGCATCTCGCTCCGCCCCGAACCCACGAGCCCCGCGAGCCCGACGATCTCGCCGCGGCGGACCTCGAGCGTCGCCTCGGCGGGCAGCGACCGCCCGCGGACGCCGGAAAGCCGGAGCGCCACCTCGCCCGCGTCGCCTCGGCGCGGCGGAAAGACCGCGTCGAGCGAGCGACCGATCATGCGTTCGACCAGTCCGGCATCCTCGACCTCGGCCATCGCCCCGGAGCCGACGGTGCGCCCGTCGCGAAGCACGGTCCAGCGATCCGCGACGCGGCGGATCTCCTCGAGGAAGTGGCTGATGTAGACGATCGAGAGACCGTCGTCGCGGAGCCGCCGGACCACCTCGAGCAGACGATCGGCATCGTGGCGACCCAGCGAACTCGTCGGCTCGTCCATGACCACCACGCGAGCCTCCGCGGCCAGCGCCCGACCGATCTCGACGAGCTGCCGGGCGGCCGGGGTCAGGGTCGCGACGCGGCGATCCGGATCGATGCCGCCATGCCCGAGCCGTTCGAGCACCCGCCGCGCCGTCGCCCGCATCGCCCGGGCATCCAGCGGAAGGAACCGCCGCAGCGGACCGCCTCGTCCCGGTTCGGCCCCGAGGGCGATGTTCTCCGCGACCGTGAGGTGCGACGCGAGGGCCAGTTCCTGGTGCACCATCGCCACGCCGCCGCGACGGGCATCGACCGGTCCGGAGGGCCGCCAGACCCGTCCCTCGACCTGCATCTCGCCCGCGTCGGCACGCTCGACGCCGCTCAGCACCTTCATGAGCGTGCTCTTGCCCGCGCCGTTCTCGCCGACCAGCGCGTGCACCTCGCCCGCACCGACCGCCAGATCGACGCCATCGAGCGCGACCACCCCACCGAAGTGCTTGCGCACCCCCCGCATCTCCAGTCGCGGGGCCGCGGCGTCCTGAGCGTCGGTCACGGCAGGTACTGGTCCAACGGCGGATCGAGCAGACGCTGCGACTCCGGCGACTCCATGTTCTCGGTGGTGATGACGCCGCAGCCGGTGTCGAGCCGCCTGGGCACCTCCCGACCGGCCCAGGCGTCCACCAGCGCGGTCACGCCCTTCTCGCCCATCGCGAACGGATCCTGCACGACCAGCGCATCGACCTTGCCGTCACGAAGGCCGGTGACGAGCGATTCGCTCGCGTCGAACCCCACCAGCACGGTGCCGTCCTTGCGACCGGCCTCGTCGAGGGTCCGCATGAAGGCGACGGTCACCGGCTCGCACGGTGCGAACGCCCCGTCGAACGCCTGGAACCGGTCGAGCAGGTTCTCCGCCGCCTTGACGCAGCCTTCCAGCGTGGCGCCGCCGTAGATGTTGTCGCTGACGATCTCGATGGCGGGGAACTCGGCGCGGATCGTGTCGAGGAAGCCCTCCTCGCGGTTGGTGGTGCTGGCGGAGCCTTCCACGTACCGAAGCACGACGACGCGGCCGCCGTCGGGCAGGCGACGCCCCATCTCGCGAGCCGCGAGCACGCCACCCTGCCGGTTGTCGGTCGCGGCGAAGGTGACGGCGCCGTCCCACTGGACGCCCGAATCGATGATCGCGACGGTGATGCCCTCGTCCGCCGCCTCCTGCAGCGGTCGCACCAGGGCGGTGTCGTCGAGCGGCGCGATGACGAGCCCGTCCACGCCGCGGGTCGTGAACTGCTCGACCACCTTGATCTGCTCGGCCCGATCGTCCTCGACCGCGGGGCCCTTCCAGATGATCTCGAGGTCGTGGTCCCGCCCGGCCTTGACCGCCCCGGCGTGCACGGCCTTCCAAAACTCGTGGCTGGTGCCCTTGGGAATGACCGCGACCACCTTCCGAGTCGCCCCACCCTCCGCCGCGACCGGCGGCGCCTCACCGGAACCGCCTTCCCCGCAGCCGACGAGGCCGACGGAGAGCACCAGCGCGGACAGCCAGAAGGCGCGCGAACCACGAACGGGAATGGACATGCGGATCTCCAGTTGATTCTTCCGACCGCTCACGCCGCACTCGACGTCGCAGCCTCGCTCGCCGAGGGTACTCTGGCGACTCGCCCATTCGCAACGAACCCGCCGCTCCCGGCCCCTCATCCATCCTCTGCGCCTCTGTGGTCGATTGCCCCGCAGGGTGTGGAGCGTTCCTAAGGAAGACTGATGTCGAAGATCCTCGTCACCGGCGCCGGCGGATGCATCGGCGCCTGGGTCGTCAAGCACCTCCTCGATCGCGGCGACGAGGTCACCGCGCTCGACAAGTCGCCCGAACGGCACCGGCTGGAATCGATCCTCGACGCCGACGCCCTCGATCGCGTGCGGTTCATCGAGGGTGACGTCGCCGATCTGGACGGCGTGCGATCCGCGGTCGAGACGCACGGTCGGGACGGGGTCATCCACCTCGCGGGGATGCAGGTCCCCTCGTGCCGGGCGAATCCGATCCTCGGGGCCCGGGTGAATGTGCTCGGCACCCTCGCGATCCTCGAGGCCGCCGCGGAGGTCGGCTGCCGCGTGGTCTATGCGTCGAGCGCCGCGGTCTTCGGACCCGACGACGAGCCGACCCGACCGCACACCGAGTCCGAAGCGGGCGACACCCGGTCGCACTACGGCGTCTTCAAGCTCGCCAACGAGGGCAACGCCCGCATCCAGTTCCAGGATCGCGGGGTCTCGAGCGTCGGCCTCCGCCCGCTCACCGTCTACGGTGTCGGCCGCGACTTCGGCATGACCAGCGGCCCGACCACCGCCCTCAAGGCGGCGGTGCTCGGCCGCCCCTACGAGATCGGCTTCACCGGCCCGACCGACTTCCAGCTGGTCGAAGACGTCGCCGCCGTCTTCGTGCGCTGCCTCGCCGCCCCCGAAGGGGCCCACGTCTTCAACGTGCACGGCGAGACCGCGACCGTCGAGGATGTCGTGGCCATGATCGACGACGTGCTGGAGGCAGCCGGTCTCGGCGACCGCCGCGGACTCGTGACCTGCACGGGCCCGCACCTGCCGATCCCCGGCGCCCTCGACGACTCGGCCCTCGCGGCCGCGATCGGCGCCCCGCCCCGCACCCCGCTTCGCGACGGACTCGCCCGCACGCTGCGGGCGTTCGCGACTCTGCACGCCGACGGTCGGCTCGACCTCCGCGACCTTCCGCAGGAGGCGAACGCATGACCGCGGTCGCCCTTTCCGAGGTCGCGGTCCGGGTCGATCCCGCGGACAACTGCGCCGTCGTGAAGTTCGGCGTCGAGCGCGGCACGGTGGTCGCCTTCGACGGCCACGAGATCACGATCGCCGCAGGCGTCGGTCCCGGCCATCGTTTCGCCCTCGTCGAGATCCCCGAAGGCGACTTCGTCCGGCAGTACGGCCAGCCGATCGGCACGAGCCGCGGACTGGCGCCGGGCGACGCGATCACCGAGGACACGATGTCCAACGACATTCCGGTGGTCCGCGACCTTCCCGACGACCTGCACACCCCCGAGCCGCCGTACCTCGCGGACTCGGAGATCGGCACCTTCCCGGGATTCCTGCGACCCGACGGTCGCACCGGCACCCGCAACTTCCTGCTGGTGCTGCCGACCTCGATGTGCTCGAGCCACGAGGCGATGCAGATCGCGACGATCGCGGAGTTCCAGCACTGGTCGCGGGCGCGGTTTCCCAATGTGGACGGCGTGGTCGCGATCCCGCACTCGAAGGGCTGCGGCTGCTCGGACGGCTCGAACCTCGACATCACGATGCGCACGCTGGCCCACTACGCCGACCATCCGAACGTCGGCGGGGTGCTCATGCTCGAACTCGGCTGCGAGAAGACCAACCAGACGGTGGTCGATCGCTGGCTCGGCGAGCACGGCGGACTCTCGTGGGACAAGCCGATCGAGCGCATCGGCGTGCAGACCGAGGGCGGGACCGAGGCGACCATCCTCCGCGGACTCTCGATCGTCGAGGAGATGCTTCCGCGGGTGAATGCGTTCGAGCGCTCGCCGCGGCCGGTCTCGGAGATCGTGCTCGGTCTCAAGTGCGGCGGCAGCGACGGCTTCAGCGGTCTGAGCGCGAACCCGGCCCTCGGCGTCGCGACCGACCTGCTCGTCGATCGCCGCGGCACCGCGATCATCACCGAGGTCCCGGAGTTCTGCGGCGCGGAGCACTGCTTCGCGTGGCGGGCGAAGGACGCCGCGACCGGCCGCGCCGTCTACGAGACGGTGGACTGGTACAAGGAGCACGCCGCGGTCTTCGGCACCCGCCTCGACGACAACCCGAGCCCCGGCAACAAGGCGGGCGGGCTGCTGAACATCGCGATCAAGAGCCTCGGGGCGCTTGCGAAGGCGGGGACCCGGCGGGTCGAAGGCTGCTGCGGATACGCCGAACGCCCGACCTCCCGGGGACTGTGGCTCATGCAGGGTCCCGGGTACGACCAGGAGGCGACGCCCGGCATCGTCGCGAGCGGCTCGAACGTCGTCGTCTTCACCACCGGCCGCGGCACCACGATCGGCAACGCGATCTGCCCGGTCGTCAAGCTGTCGAGCAATACGGCGACCTACGAGCGGATGAAGCACGACATCGATCTCAACGCGGGCACGGTGATCGACGGCGACGAGACGATCGAAGCCTGCGGTCGCCGCGTGTTCGACCATGTGGTCGCGGTGGCGGGCGGCGAACCGGCGCTCGCGGAACGAACGAAGCACCGGGAGTTCCAGATCTGGTCGGAGTGCAGTGTGTCGCTTTGAGAGAGTGGAGAGTAGAGAGTCGAAAGTAGAGAGTGGAGAGCGGCGTGTTGGACTTGAGGATCGGAGCGTGCACATGAAGGCGGCGTTGCTGGTCGAGGCGAAGCACCTCGAGATCCGTGAGATTCCAGTCGCCCCGCCGGGGCCGCGGGACGTGGTGATCGACGTCGCGGCGGTCGGGATCTGCGGGTCGGACGTCCATCTCTACGCCGGTCACGTCAACTGGCATGTCGATGCCTCCGGTCGGACGGTGCCGCTGTCGGAATCCCCGCAGATCCTCGGGCACGAGATCGTCGGCACGATCCGCGAGGTCGGCTCGGCGGTGACGGATCTCGCCCCCGGCGATCGGGTGGTCGTCGATCAGGGGATCAACTGCTCGTCGCGCGGACGCGATCGTGCGGTCTGGTGCGAATACTGCCGCACGGGCTTCAGCCACCACTGCGCCGACTACGTCGAGCACGGAATCACCGGGCTTCCGGGCGGATTCGCGGACCGGCTGACGATTCCCGCGGTGAACGCGGTGCGGATCGAAGGCGATCTCCCGTTCGAGGTGGCGGCGATGACCGAGCCGATCGGCTGCGTGCTGCACTCGCTGCGGCTCATGGCGAGCCTCGGCGGACGACACGCCTTCGGCGCGGACGATCCCGATCGTCGCGTGCGGTCGGTCGCGATCGCCGGTCTGGGTCCGAGCGGTCAGCTCTTCGGGCAGGCGCTGCGGACCATCGTCGGCTTCGACGGGCCCATCGTGGCGAGCGATCCCGATGCGGCGAAGCGGGCGGCGGCGGCTCGGGACTTCGATGCCGTCGTCGTCGATCCGAGGACGCCGGGAGCCGTGGTCGAGGCGGCCGACCAGCACAGCGGAGGCCGCGGGGTCGAGGTGCTGATCGACGCGTGCGGCGCGCCCGCCGCGTGGCACGACTTCGCACGGATGCTCCGAAAGCAGGGCACCGCGATCCTCTACGGCTTCGGACGCGAACGCGGTTCCGGCGGCACGCTCGACGCCCTCCAGTGGCGGGGCGCGACGCTCGTCGCCACCAGCGGTGCGAGCGGGCCGATCGACGACGACGGCCGTCCCGCCCTCTACCGGGAGTGTCTCGGGCATCTCGCGTCGGGACGAATCCGGGTCGAGAACCTCGTGACCCATCGATACGGCAGGCTCGAGGAGCTCGACCGCGCCCTCGGACACGATCCGTCGGATGCCGGCTATCTCAAGGGCGTGCTCGTCCTCGGATGACGGCGCGGACCTCCGTCGGGGTCAGGATCGTCGGAACCAGCCGCGGTTCGGGGTGTCCTTCTGCGCCGGATACGCCATGTGCATGAGGGTCCGGCCCGCCGGGTCCTTGCCGCCGGCGACCTGAAGTCCGATCTCCTCGTAGCCGAGCCTCCGACGGATGGCGACCTCCTCGGGGGCGGCCAGGCACACATCGAACGCCCACCCCCGCGCCCGGGCGAGTTCGAACATCGCCGCGACCAGCCGCACCTGCACGTGCCGGTCGGTGCCGGGGGCGAGCACGAGGTCGCTGGAGGTCGATGATCGATCGCCCGACGCGGTCATGCGACGACCGATCCCGGCCAGCGATCCCGGAAGACCGCGATCGGCGATCTCGTCGTCGAGGGCCCGCATCCGGATGCTGGCGATGGCTCGTCCGTCGCGATCGAACGCCCCGAGCAGGATGCTGCCCGCATCCTCGGGGTCCACCATCCGGCCGTTGGTCACGATCATCGGGCTGTCGGCAGGCGACCGGCCGCCGAGGACCTCGTACCGCATGCGGAAGATCGCATCCCGATCCTCGGGCCGCGAGGCCACGCGAACATCGATCGCCCGCGATCGCGAGCGGGACGAGTCGTCGATGATGTCGAGTTCGAGGGGTTGGGCGAGGAGGCTGACCATGGGCGACCGTGTCCGAGAGCGTTCCTGAAGAGAGCGGGATGGATGCCGCGGATCCGAGGGATCTCGAGACTCGTCGGGTCGGGTGTCCATCCAGCCCCCTTACGAACGCCCCCCGGCAGGCCTGACACCTCGGCCTCCGAATTCCCCGAGTTTCCCGATCGGGCTGAGGACGAGACGGTTCCGATATCCTCGAGACATGCGCGTCGCCCTCTTCGTGACCTGTCTGGTGGACCAGTTCCGTCCCGCGACCGCCGAGGCCACGGTCGCGGTGCTGGAGCAGGCGGGCTGCCGCGTCGAGTACGACCCCGGGCAGACCTGCTGCGGCCAACCCGCGTTCAACGCCGGCATCCGGCAGGAGGCGGCCCCGGTCTGCCGCCGCACGATCGACCGGCTCGCCCGACAACTCGACGACGGCTGCGAGGTGATCGTCTCCCCGTCGGGGTCCTGCGTCTCGATGTTCCGGCATGCGGTCGAACTGCTGTCCACCTCGGGCGACGACGAGGGCGCGGAGACCGCGGCCCGCGTGGCGGGCGCGTCGATGGAACTCGGCTCGTTCCTGGTGCGTCGCCTCGGCGTCACCGACCTCGGGGCGAGCTGGCCCGGTCGGGTCGCCTGGCACGACGCCTGCCACGGACTCCGGGAACTCGGCATCCGCGACGAACCACGCCGCCTGCTCGCCGCGGTCGCGGGACTCTCGCTGATCGAGTCGCGGACCTGCGACCGCTGCTGCGGGTTCGGCGGCACCTTCAGCGTCGATCTGCCCGGCGTCTCGACCGGCATGGCCGACGACAAGATCGACGAGCTGGAGACGCTCGGCATCGATGCGGTGGTTTCGGGGGACGCCAGTTGCCTCATGCAGCTGGAGGGGCGACTCGACGCCCGAGGATCGCGGATCCGCACCCTGCACCTCGCGGAGGTCCTCGCCGCCCGCGAGCCGAACCGTCACCCCGCGCCGGGGGCGACACCGTGAGCACCACCAACCCGCCGGGGACGATCCATCACCTGCACGCCGACGAGTTCGACCGGCTCGTGCCGCGGGCCCTCGGCAACGTCGAACTCCGCGGCGCCCTCGCCAACGCGACCGAGACGATCCGCAACCGCCGCGCCGCGGCGCTGGAAGGTGTCGATCTTCAGGAACTCCGGGCGCGGGCCAAGGCGACCAAGTCGGAGGCGCTCGCCCGACTCGACGAGCATCTGGAACGATTCGAGAGGGAGGCGACCGCCCGCGGGGCGATCGTCCACTGGGCTCGCGACGCCGCCGAGGCGCGACGCCTCGTGGTCGAGATCGCCGAGACGC
>JAUIHC010000485.1 GCA_030432455.1 Phycisphaerae bacterium
GGTGTCGAGGACATCGATGCGCTCCTGACCGCCGTTGACGACGTAGAGCCGCTGGTTGGAGGGGTCGTAGGACACGATCTCGCAGCCGCCCTCGTCGAAGAGGAAGGTCGAGTAGGTGCCGAGGGCGTCGAAGTCGAGGCGGAAGCGGGTCTCGACCCCGCCCGCGAGGGCGGGGAGGGTGGCGAGACCGAGGACGGTGGCGGTCGCGATGAATCGCATCTGGTTCTCCTGCTGTGAAGACCGATCGTGGTCCGGACGACGGACCATCGGAGGAGAGACCGTCCTCGATCCGGGGCAGGCGAACCCTGCGCGATCCGTTCGGATTCCGCGAGGAATCCATTGGGGCGGCGCAAGCGTTTCGTGAACGACGACCGCCGACTCCGGGGAGTCGGCGGTCACGGGGTGCCATCCTGAATGATGGGACGTCAGTCCGTCGAGTCGGTCGCCTCCGGCTTCGGCTCGGTGGCCACCGCGGCCGAGCGGACCTGCCCCAGCACGCCGGGCAGTTCGATGCCCGCCTGCTCGGCGAGTTCGTGCATCGGGGGGAGCGATCCGATGAGACCCGAGAGGAAGTCGCTGGTCGAACCGCGTCCGCTCTCGCCGCGGCCGCCGTCCCAGACGGTGATCTTGTCGATGCGGAGATTGGCGATCGCCTTGACCTGCTCGCGGACGAGTTCGGGCATCTGCTCGATGAGGAGCAGCGTCGGCGCGATCTGCGGGTTCTCGGCACACGCCTCGACGAGCTTCCGGTAGCCGTCGGCCTTCGCCTCGAGCACCTTGCGGACGCCCTCCGCCTCCGCGTTGTAGCGGGCGAGGATCGCGTCGGCCTCGCCGGCCGCCTCGCGACGCTGCTTCTCGGCTGCGGCCTCGGCCGCGATCTCCACCTGCCGCTTGCGGATCTCCTCGGGGGCGATGACCTCCTTGGCGAGCCGGGCGAGCTCCTGCTCCCGCTCCTTCTCCAGAATGGCGCGGGCCGCCTCCGCTCGGGCGACATCCGACCGTCGCTGGGCCTCGGCCCGGACCTCGGCGAGCTTCGCATCGCTCTCCGCGACTTCGGCGTTCGACGTGTTCTCGCCCTGACGCGCCAGCGACTCGGCCTTGGCGGTCTCGATCCGCTGCGACTGCTCCGCGTTCTTGCGGGCGATCATCGTCTCCGCCGTCCGCTCGGCGCTGGCGATCTCGTGGTTCCGCTGCGACTCCGCCTCGCCGGTGATCGCGTCGGCCTCGAACTTCGCGAGGGCGAGACGCTGGCTGCGGTCGGCCTGCTTGCGTCCCTCCTCGGCCTTGGCGTTCTCCTCCGCGACGCGGACCTCGCGCTCGCGGAACGCCTCGGCCTCGCCGATCGCACCCTCGCGGTCCTGCTGGGCCACCTCGACCTTGGCCCGGTTGATCGCCTCGGCCGCGGCCCGCTTGCCGATCGCCTGGATGTAGCCGCTCTCGTCGGTGATGTCGCGGATGTTCACGTTGATCAGCTCGAGGCCGATCTTGTTGATCTCCTCGGCGACATTCTCGTTCACGAGGGTCATGAACTTCTCGCGGTCCTTGTTGATCTCCTCGATCGACAGGGTCGCGATCACCAGTCGGAGCTGGCCGAGGATGATGTCCTGCGCCTGCTCGCGGATGGTGTGCTCGTCGAGCATCAGCAGACGCTCGGCCGCGTTGTTCATGAGCACCGGGTCGGTCGAGATGCCGACCGTGAAGGTGCTCGGGACGTTCACGCGGATGTTGTTCAGCGAGAGGGCGCCTTCGAGCGGAATCTCGATGACCAGCGGTTCGAGCGAGAGGAACTCGTAGTCCTGGATGAGCGGGATCACGAAGGCGCCGCCACCGTGCAGGCACTTCGCGGCCTTCTGTCCGCCCACCCGTCCGTAGATCACGAGGATCCGGTTCGAGGGGCAGCGCTTGTACTGCTTGACCACGAAGATCAGGAAGAAGAGGAGGATCAGTCCGCCGGCGGCGAAGAGGCCGATCCAGAGGAGGGGGGCGAGGCTGGTGTCGGTGGGCATGGTGGGGTCGAGGGAATGGAGAGTGGAGAGTGGAGAGCGGAAAGTAGACAGAAGGAAGGAGAACGTGGAGCGTGCGGAGTCGGGGTGGGGTGTGGTCGTGCCTACCCGTCGTGGTGCGCTGGACTGCGGGCCACTTCCAGCGTGCCGTCGTCTCGGGCGGCGGTGACCTGGACCATCTGGCGGCTGGGGATCTCGACGCCGTGGGCGGTCGCTCTGAATTCGCGTTGTCGCGGTCCGATCACGAGTCGGACGCGGCCGGTGCCCGACGCCGGGATGGTCACCGTCACCATCCCTTCCCGGCCGACCGCGTCGGTGGCGTGCACGTTGCCGTCCCCGGTGAGGTCGTGCATCGCCTTGAATCCGAGCCAGAGCATCCACAGGAAGACGAGTCCGGTCGCAAGACCCGCGAACGCCGCCGCGGTCCACGACCATTCGAGGCTTCGAAACGCGA
>JAUIHC010000486.1 GCA_030432455.1 Phycisphaerae bacterium
GCTGTTCCGTCAGCACCCGGGCGGCGAGCATCTTCGCCGCCTCCACGAACTGCGGATCGTTCCAGAGGACCAACGCCTGCAGCGGGGTGTTGGTCGCGAGCCGGCGGACGTTGCAGTACTCGCGGGTGGGGGCGTCGAACGCCAGCAGCGACGGCGGAGGGCTCGCCCGCTTCCAGTAGGTGTAGAGGCTGCGGCGATGAAGGTCGTCCCCGGTGCCCTGCTGGTAGGTGCGGGTGTTCGACTGCACCATCGCGACTTCGCGCCACAGTCCGTCCGGCTGGTACGGCTTCACGCTCGGGCCGCCGAAGTCCTCGACCAGCAGATCGGCGGCGTAGAGCGCCTGGTCCCGGATCTGCTCGGCTTCGAGACGCTGCCGCGGGAACGATGCGAGCAGATGATTCCCCGGATCGACCGCCGCGATCTCGGGCCGGAGCCGGGCGGCCTGCCGGTAGGTCGCGCTGGTCATGATCTCGCGGATGATCGCCTGCTGATCCCAGCCGCCGTCGCGGAACGACGCGGCGAGGTGATCGAGCAGCTCCGGGTGCGTCGGCCAGGCGCTCTGGTAGCCGAAGTCCTCGACGCTCTCGACGATGCCGCGACCGAAGAACTGCGTCCACATCCGGTTCACCACCACCCGCGAGGTCAGCGGGTTGTCGGGTCCGACCAGCCATTCGGCCAGATCCAGTCGGCTGGGATTCTCGAGGTCCGAGGGCAGGGATCCGAGCACCGCGGGGACGGTCCGACCCACCGGCCGCGATTCGTCCGGGTTGTCGTACTGGCCGCGGTTCATCACGTAGGTCGCTCGCGGCATCGCGCGTTCCCTCATGACCGAGGTCTTCGGGACGTTCGCGAGGATCTCTCGCCGTTCGGCCGCGAGGGCCGAGGCCCGCTCGCCCAGTTCGCGGTAGCGGGGGGAGATCCGGACCCGAAGGGCCTCGTCGCCCGCGGCAAGCGCGGCGGGCCGGAGTGTCTCCGACGGCAGCAGGCTCGCCACCGACGCGGAGGGCAGCACCGAGTCGCCCTCGTCACCGCGGAAGTACATGCCGCCCGCCCCGCCCGTGTTCACGATCTTGTAGACGAGGGTGTTGCGGCCGGGACGAAGTTCGAGGGTGGTGCGATCCTGATCCGGGGCCACGCCGCGGTTCACGCGACGCTCGAAGACCTTCTCGCCGTTGAGGTGGATCTGCACCCCGTCGTCGGAACCGATCGCGATGGGAAGCCGGCGTCGATCGGGACTCCAGATCTCGCGGGCCACGAACTCGGCACCGAGACCCTGGGCGAGGGTCACGGTGGTCGCGTCCTGCACGCCGGGGGCGAACCGCCACGCCTGTCCGCCCATGCCGTTCTCGTCGGCGCGGAATCGTTGCCCGAAGTCGAGGGTGTCGATCGTCTCGGGGCCGAACTCGGTGTCGTAGCCCTCGTTGCCGCCGGCGATCGGGAACGGACCGGTGATGTACCAGCGGCTCGTCGCGATCGGGAGGGCGGCGCGGGCGGTCCCGTCGGTCCGGGCCGTCCGAAGTCGCGTGCGTCCGATGACGTGCTGCGAGTACGGCGACTCGTAGGAGGTGCGGACCACGAGATCGGTGCCACCTTCGAAGCCGACCGGCTCGGCGGCGAGGAAGACGAGGGCGCGGGTGCCGGGGAGGTCGTATCCCTGCGGCGCCCAGACGCGGCCGTCGTCGCCACGAAGCGCGTTCACGATGTTGAAGTCGCCGTTGGGCTGCTCGTGGTCGGCCCACGACCAGATCAGGGGCACCTCGGTCCGCTGCGACGGGTCGGCCACCGACACCGCCTCGATCGTGATGCCGGCGAGCACCGCGTTGCCGTTGGCGGCCCGGCCGATGCCGCCCCGGGGGAGCGTCTCGTGGGGCATCGCCTCGAGCAGGAACGCATCGACGGTCGCGTCGCCGTCGAGTCGCCAGGTGATCTGGTGAAGGTCCGCGTCGGGGTTCTCGCCGGTGGCGAGCACCGATCCGTCGTCGAGGATCTCGAGGGTCGCGCCTCGATCGCTCGTGGCCGCGATCGGCGCGGCCGCGATCCAGTCGAGCCCCCCGTCGCGGCGAAGGTCGCCGAGGTACGCCTCCAGGGCGGCGAGCTCCTCGGGGCTGGGGGTCGCGCGGGCGGCTTCGACCTCGGCGATCTCCGCGTCGATCGCGGCGACGCGGGCCTGATCCTCCTCGCGGGGAATCTCGATGAACGGCTCGAAGGCGCGGTTGGAATCGGGGATCTGCGAGTAGATGCCGGGCTGCTCGACGTTGTTGAAGAACGCGATCAGCCCGTAGAAGTCGTCCTGCGTGATCGGATCGAACTTGTGATCGTGGCAGCGGGCGCAGCCGACGGTGAGTCCGAGCCAGACGGCGCCGGTCGTCTCCACGCGATCGACCGCGTACTCCAGCAGGTACTCCTCGGCGATCGCACCGCCCTCGTCGCTGGTGACGTG
>JAUIHC010000043.1 GCA_030432455.1 Phycisphaerae bacterium
ATCGGATCGACCGCCACCAGCACCGCGGAGGCGAGCAGCAGCTTCACGCCCGCACTGACCGATTGCAGCAGCAGCACCGCGAAGCGGGAGCAGAGGATCGAATCCGACCGGACCAGCCGCTGGATCTCGTTGAGGTGGTAGGGAATCGGGCCGGGAACCGCCGATCGCTCTCCGCGCACGAGTCGCACGCCCCGGGTCCAGCACCGATCCGCGTATCGCTCCCGGATCCGCAGTTCGGCGAGTCTCGCCGCGTATCGGGCCGCGGTGGAGAGCAGCATGGAGACGAGGATCCCCGCGGCGACGATCACGGTGTCGCGGGCGGAATCCCGAGGTGACAGGGTGATCGGCCCGAGGGTCATCGCCGTGGACGAGGACAGGTTGCGGGCGAAGAGCACCGCCAGCGCCACCGCGTTCACCTGCAGGGCGAGGGCCGCGAAGCCGCCGCCGACCATGGTGGCGCTCGACCACGGCAGCGGTCGGAAGGCATCAAGCGCGGTCCAGCGAACGAGATCGAGGTACGCGAGGATCTGGGTGCGCAGGTTTCGGAGCCGCATGCCTTCTCCGGCCTTTCGGACGACGCGTGGACGGTATCACGCGATTCCGCGGTGAGCCCGGATCGGACACGACCGTGATGCCGCCGACGGGCCGGGCGAGCGATGGAGGTACGATGCGATGCTTCCGAACCGGGTGATGGCCCCGACGCTCCGACGCAGCGGGCGGACCCCGGGCGCCGAACGGACTTTCGACGCGACCATGAGGATCGGCATCGTCTGCTACTGGTTCAACCGCGGGCAGGCCGTCGTCGGTCGTCAGGTTCGGGCCGCGCTCGACGAACTCGGGCACGAGACCTTCGTCCTGGCCCGTCCGACGACCGGCACCTTCGTCCGCCCCGGGTTCGTCGACGGATCGGATGTGTGGGATCAGGACGGCGTGACGCACGCGAGCGCCTACCGCGTGCCGCGGGCCGAGTACCTCGACTGGGCCCGCGAGCATCGGCTGGATGTCGCCTTCTTCGACCAGAACCTGCAGTTCGACGAGATCGCGGCGCTTCGATCCACCGGCGTTCGGACGATCGGCCGCTTCGTCTGGGAGTCGTTCGGTCCGGAGGACGTCGCGGGGGCGAGGCGGGCGTTCGACATCGTCTACTCCATGACCGACTGCGAGCGACGGCGATACCGCGGCTTCGGCCTGGGAACTCCCCGCGTTCGATGGTGCCCGCCGCCCGAACTTGCGGAGGTCCGGAGACCGACGCGGGACGACGACGAGGTCCGCTTCCTCTACCCGGGCGGCTATCTCTCCGATCGGAAGCCGACGGCGGAGACGATCGAGGCGTTTCTCGAGGTGCGCGATCCTCGGGCGAGGCTGATCATCAAGGTGCAGGATCCGGTCAAGGGCGCGCAACTGGCCCGGGAGGCGCCCGCCCGCGATCCACGGATCCGCGTGGTGGTCGGCGATCTGCCCACCGCGGCGCACCACGAGTTGCTGGCGTCGGTGGATGTCTACGTCGCCCCGAGCCGCTGGGAAGGACTCGGACTGCATCTCTACGAGGCGCCCGCGCTCGGATTGCCGACGATCACCAACGACTTCCCGCCGATGAACGAGATGGTCGCCCACGACGTGGATGGTCTGCTGGTTCCGGCCCGTTGGACGATCGAGCGTCGCCCCGGGGTTCCGCGACTCGAGGTCGAACCCGATGATCTGCGCGACGCGATGTCGGCGATGTGCGACGACGATCGTCGCGTCCGACTCGCGGCGGGCGCGGCGGCGCGGGGGCGTGGCTTCGACTGGGGCGTGACGGTCAACGACTACGCGGATCTGCTGCGTCGCGCGGAGGTGCCCGCCCCATGACCCTCGTGCTTCAGGGAATGCGTCGTTCCGGCACCACGATCGTGTACGACGCGCTCGACCACGATCCCGATCTGGCCCTCTGGTACGAACCGCTGGCCGCTGCGAAGGCCCCGGCCATCGGCGGGGGCAGCGGTGCCCGCGAGGTCGACGTGTTCGCACGACTCCGCGCCGCCCGCGAGGCGTTCCTGCGTGACCGCCCCGGTGCCACCGAGGATGATCTCAACCTCGGAGCCCCGAGGGACGCCGCCCTGGAGTTCGACGGTGATCTGCCGCCGCTCGTGGCGGACTACCTCCGGTTCCTGCTGGACCGGCCCGGACCGGTCGCCGCGAAGTTCACGCGTCTCTACGCGAAGGTGCCCGCGATCGGTCGGATCGTGCCGGACGCCGGATTCGTGCTGCTGCTTCGGGACCCGCGGGCGGTCGCGGTGTCGTACCTGTTCGGAAAGGCCAGACGCAACGAGCGGATCTACGGTGATCCCGATGCGTTCTTCACGCGCCGGTCGTCGTACACCGCGTGGTCGAGCGGCCCGATCTCGGAACTCGTGCGTCGCGAATGCGCCGACGAGCGACTTCCCGAGCCGACCGACCTCGAACGCATTCTGCTCATCTGGCGGTTCACGGTCGAGCGGGCGTGGCGTGATGCCCGGGCGACCTTCGGCGATCGCGCGATCATGGTTCGCCACGAGGACTTCTGTGCGGATCCCGAGCGGGAGCTTCGTCGCATCCACGACCTCGATGGTCGCGCGGTCCCCGAGTCGGTGGCGGACTGGGCGCGGGCGAACGTCCGCACGCCCGGACCGATCCACGCCGAGGGCGACCCCCGCTGGCGCGAGTCGTTCCGGCGGATGGGTCTCGATGACCTGCTCGACGAGGCGGGATACGGCGCGTCGATCAAGTCGTGACGGATCGTCGCGGTGATTCGTCGATCAATCGAACCGCGTGGCCTCGATGGCTGATCGTGGCGGACCCGGCGGAACGTCGACTCGCTCGCCGTCGACGCCGTATCCCCAGTACGCGCACTCATCTCCGAGTCGTTCGAAGATCTCCTCCGCCTCGGCCGCGTGTGACGGGTCGGACCGCCAGCGATCGCACACCTCGGCGTCGATCCCGCCGCTTCGAGCACCGGTTTCGTGACCCTCCAACCGATCGAGATCCGCGGCCAGATCCTGGGGCAGCCCGCAGAACCGCCGGATCGCACCGATCATCGTCGGACGCTCGCACAGATCCTCGTACCGCACCGCGCACGCGACGCGATGCTCGAGCATCCGTCGCTGGGCGGCGAACTGGTCGCGGAGGTGATCGGCGAGGGAGGCGGGGGAGAGCCCGCCCGGAAGCTCGATCGGCGTCGATCGCCACGCCTCCTTGCGGCGGAGCGAGTCGAGGATCCCGCGGGGATCCCGGACCAGCACGACCACCCGCGTCTCGGGTCCCATCGCATCCAGCGCCGATTCGGCGGCCGCATGGCGGATCTCCTTCACCCCGACCACGGGGACATGGTTCCGGAGCGGGACGAGCACCTCACGGACCACCGCCGCCGGGCGGTGCTCGGGGGACTGCCGGTGCACCGCCTCCGTCGCCGCGGCGAGATCGAGTCCGAGACCCGAGAGCAGTTCGGTCGGTTCCGGCTTGGCCCGCATCGTGGGGATGGCGATGCCGGGCTCGAGAAACACATAACTGTGGGGCCAGGATGTCAGGGCCCGGGCGAGAAGCTTCGAGCCGGATCGTCGGAGGGCGGCGACATAGAGGAACGGATGGGGCACGGCGGCGTGGTGGAGTGGTCGAGCGGGGAGCGACACCGCCGCCATGGGCGGTCCGCACGCAGGGGTGGTGGTCCGGGTCCGCGGCCGCGGCCGCCGGGCTCCAGCCCTGCACCGCCAGACTATCGGACGATTCGATCGGCGCCGCAGGGGGCAGGGTCGCGCCGCTCCGCCTGAGTCCGACGGATCTGTCATTTCTCGACGAATCGGCTTGCTCGGGGCGGGGCAGGTGACACCGTTGGGGCGTTGGAACGTCGTGAGTGGCCATCAGGGCCCGTTTGTGAGCCTGAAAGACAGGGAAAGGGACAACCATGCTCCGCACCACCGTGCTCGCGGCCTCGGCCGCGACCGTTCTGGCTGCTTCGGCGAACGCCGAAACCAGCTTCCTCCTGGACATCCCGTCGGGTTCGGGGACGAACATCGAGTGGTCGTCAACGGCCGGACTCGAGGCGATGCCCTTCTCGATCGATTCCGAGCACATGAACTACCGACTCGGCGGCTTCGCCACCGAGGGTGTGGTTCGTGCCTGGGACTTCGATACCGACGAGAACGCTCGCGGCAAGATCTTCCTGACCGCCGCGGAGGGATTCTCCTTCACCTCGATCTCCTTCGATCTCTCCGGCTTCAAGGACTATGAGTCCGAGGCTCGGTTCAAGGTCAAGGTCAACGGCGAGCTCTGGAAGGACAAGATCTGGTCCTTCAGCGGCAACACCGACCTGATCCACAAGGACTGGGAGTTCGACGGCCCGGTCACCTCGCTGGAGATCGTGCTCCAGAACCTGAACGACAACGCGTTCACCGGTCTGGACAACATCAATATCGGAACCGTTCCGGCTCCGGGTGCCGTGGCCCTGCTCGGCCTCGCCGGTGTGGTGGGCACCCGCCGCCGCCGCGGCTGAGCCCCCCAGCCCTCGGTTCCATCGCGCTCTTCACCGCGGCCGGCCCTTCGGGTCGGCCGCGGTCGTTCATGTCAGGGGGCGGTGTCGTTGGGGCGAATCCGTCCCCGGACCGTCCGGAAGGTGCAACACATCAGCCGTCAGAGGCGTTCCATGCGGTCGCCATGATGGCGATTCTCCAGTCTGCAGACCTTCCCGGGGCGGCGACGGCCGCCTCAAGTCAAGCAATTGCAAAGGCTTCCATTCATGAGTCGGATTCGCACCCTCCGCGTTGCCGCCCTTGCGGGCGCGGCGATCGTCTTTGGCGGCGACCTCGCGGTCGACACCCTCCTCGACAGCCAGATCGTCTCCCGGACCGCCTCGGCCCAGGGGCGTGGCAATCGGGGCGGTGGCATGCGGGGCATGGGAGGGATGCGGGAGATCCAGGAACTCCTCCAGCCCGACTTCTCGCGCCGCGACATGCCGCTCTTCGCCGAGCAGTTGCAGCTCGACGACGGGCAGAAGGCGATCATCGAGGCCCTCATCGAGGACTACGAGGACGGCTTCGGCGGCGGCAGCGAGGCGGTGCAGGCCGACCTCATGGATCTCGGCCGGTCGATGATGCAGTCGTTCATGGGCGGTGGGGCCATGGGCGACATGCGGGAGCGGATGCGGGAGCGGTTCGGTGCGGTTCGGGCCGAGTTGGAGGAGATGGAGGCCAACGGTCAGCCTCTGTCGGAGGAGGAGCGGCGAGCGTTCTTCCGCGAGCGGATGGAGGGCATGCAGCAGGAGATGATGCAGGAGGCGATGGACAGCGGGGCCTTCGACGAGGCTCGCGGGGTCATGACCGAGATGCTCGACATCCTCGAGGACTGGGTCGCGACCCGGAGCACGCTCCGCGATGCCTTCGTCGGCGACGTCCAGATCCAGCTCAGCGACGACCAACTCGTCCTCTGGCCCGCCTTCGAACGGTTCCTGACCCGGGAGAAGTCGCTTCCCCGCGGTCGCCTCAGCGGCGAGGAGGTCAACCTCTTCGCGGTGGTCGATGGTGCCGAACTCTCCGACGCCGCATACGACGCGCTGGAGTCCATCTTCGATCAGTACGAGGTCGATCTGCACACGGCGCTGATGGCCCGGGACCGCTACCTGCTCAGCAGCGCCCCCCAGCTCTTCAAGGCGATGCGGGACGGTGACGTCAAGGACGCCGAGCGGATCCTCAAGCAGCAGCTCCAGTACCGCGAGGCGGTCCGCGATGTGAACGATCGCTACCGCGCGAACTTCACCGCGGCGATCACCGACGAGGCGGAGAAGGCCCTGCTCGACGCCGCGATCCTCGAGGCCGCCTACGAGCGTGTCTACCGGCCCACCTGGGCGCACCGGGCGTTCGAGGCGGCACTCCAGCTCGACGGCCTCGAGCCGGACACGCAGCAGGCGATCGCCGACCTTCAGGTCGCGTTCCTCGCCGAGATCTCCGGCATCAACCGAACCCTCATGTCCGCCCTCCGCGAGTCGGAGGCCGACCGGCAGGTCGAGGAGGGCACCCGCATGGTGGCCGTCATGTCCGGCGACCTCTCGCAGGGCATGCCGTTCGGCCCCGGGGGCCGCGGCCCGCGGGGCGGCGAGGACGATCCGTTCCGCGAAGGCATGGATCGTCGCGGTGACGCCGAGGAGCGGTATGTCGAGCAGCTTCGGGCCATGCTCACGCCCGAACAGCAGGAGGCCATTCCCGAGCGTCGCGGCGGTGGTGGACGAGGTGGTCAGGGCGGCCCTGGCGGCGGGAACGCCGATCGGCGGGCGGAGATGATCCAGAGGTTCGACACCAACGGAGACGGCGAACTCAACGAGGAGGAGCGTCGCGCCATGTTCGAGTCGTTCCGCAACCGCGGCGGTGGCGGCGGCGGCGGCGGCTGATTCGTCCGACTCCCCCGGGAGCGTTCAGTGAGATGGGTGGAGACCCGACGGCGGGGGCCGATCCGACACCGGATCGGCCCCCGTCTCTTCGTACGATGCCGGGCATGAACCAGACCGACGGGATCCTCAGCGAACAGCGGCGTGCGGCGGTCGTCCGATCCGTTCTGGACGATCCTCGATCGCATCGCACGTCCGTCACCCCGGTTCCGGATCCTGCCGTGGCCCGTCGGCTCGTCGAGCGGATGCGATGGCTGGCGTTTCCGGGGTTCTTCGGTCCGCGGGTGGCGGGCGTCGAGGAGCTCGAAGCCTCGCTGCATCGGGCCCTCGGCGAGCTGATCGAGCTGCTGCGGCCGCAGTTGGAGATCGCCTTCGCCTACGAGCCGCTCGATGGATCCGGGTGCCCCGCCGCCGAGGCGGCGCGACGGGCGACCGAGGTCGCGGCCCGTTTCGTGGAGCGGATTCCGGCGGTGCGGGCGCTGCTTGCGGGTGACGCGGTGGCCGGGTTCGAGGGCGATCCGGCGGTCGTGCACCCCGATGAGGCGATCCTCGTCCATCCCGGCCTTGCCGCGACGATCGTCCATCGCTTCGCCCACGAACTGCATGCGGCGGGCGTGCCGCTGCTGCCCCGGCTGCTGGCCGAGATCGCGCATGCGGAGACCGGCATCGACATCCATCCCGGCGCGGGCATCGGCGAGTCGTTCTTCATCGATCACGGCACCGGCGTCGTCATCGGCGAGACGGCTCGCATCGGCGATCGATGTCGGATCTATCAGGGCGTGACGCTGGGCGCGAGCCGATTCGAGACCGAGCCGGACGGTCGGCTCCGTCGGGGCTACCAGCGGCATCCGACCCTCGAGGACGATGTCATCGTCTACGCCGGCGCCACCATCCTCGGCGGCGACACGGTCGTGGGGCGGGGATCCGTGGTGAACGGCGGCGTCTTCCTGACCCAGTCGGTTCCGGCGGGATCCATCGTCTCCGGCCCGAGTCTGGAGATCCGACTTCGGGCGAAGTGACGCCCGAATCGGGGCCGATTCCCGGCAACCACGGCCCCCGGAACCCGCGTCCGAGTCCCGTACAATGCCGGACTCGGCCCGTTCTCCATTCTCCATCTCTTCCTTCTGGACCCCCCATGACCTCGTACGACCCGTTCGGCGCCCGTGCCACGCTCCAGACCCCCGAAGGCGACCGCGACTGGTATCGCCTCGACGCCCTCGCGAACCTCGGCGACGTCGCGACCCTGCCGATGTCGATCAAGGTGCTGCTCGAGAGCTGTCTGCGGAACTGCGACGGCCGCGTGGTGACCGAGGATCACGTCAAGGCGCTGGCCGCGTACGACCCGAGAAATGTCGGCGAGGTGGAGATCGCCTTCACGCCGGGCCGCGTCGTGCTGCAGGACTTCACCGGCGTGCCCTGCGTGGTGGACCTCGCCGCGATGCGTGATGCGATGACCTCGCTCGGCGGCGACCCGAACAAGGTCAACCCGCTGGTCCCGTGCGACCTCGTCATCGACCACTCGGTCCAGGTGGACGCGTTCAACTCGGGGGTCGCCCTCACCGTGAACGCCGAGAAGGAGTTCGAGCGGAATCAGGAGCGGTACGAGTTCCTCAAGTGGGGCCAGCAGGCGTTCGACAACTTCCGGGTCGTTCCGCCCGCGACCGGCATCGTTCATCAGGTCAATCTGGAGTACCTCGCGAAGGTCGTCTGGACCCGCGACGGCGTGCTCTTCCCCGACTCGCTCGTCGGCACCGACAGTCACACCACGATGATCAACGGCCTCGGCGTCCTCGGATGGGGCGTCGGCGGCATCGAGGCCGAGGCCGTCATGCTCGGCCAGCCGATCTACATGCTCATTCCCGAGGTCGTGGGCGTTCGACTGGTCGGTGCGCTGCCCGAGGGCACCACCGCGACCGACCTCGTGCTCCGCATCACCGAGATGCTCCGACAGCACGGCGTGGTCGGCAAGTTCGTGGAGTTCTTCGGCCCCGGCCTCGCGGACATGCCGCTCGCCACGCGGGCGACGATCGCGAACATGGCGCCGGAGTACGGCGCCACCTGCGGTCAGTTCCCGATCGATGAACGCACGCTCGAGTACATGCGGCTCTCGGGTCGCGACGAGGCTCTGGTCGGCACGGTCGAGGCCTACGCCAAGGCGCAGGGGCTCTGGCGGAATGACGAGGTCGAGGCCCGGTTCACCGATGTTCTCGAACTCGACATGTCCACCATCGAGCCCGCCCTCGCCGGTCCCAAGCGGCCCCAGGACCGCGTGGTGCTCTCCGAGATGCAGTCGAACTGGCGCCGCACCCTCGAGGAGGCCTTCGGCCGCGAGGGCGCGACCGGCGGCACCCGGACCGACCGCTGGGTCGGCGATGGTGGTGCGGGTTCCGACAACGGCGGCGCCGCCGCGGCGGTCGCCGATCCTCCCGCGACCGCGGTGTCGCTCGAGGGTGAGACCTTCGAGCTCAAGGACGGCGATGTCGTGGTCGCCGCGATCACCTCGTGCACGAACACCAGCAACCCGAGCGTCATGATCGGCGCCGGTCTGCTGGCCAAGAAGGCCCGCGAGAAGGGCCTGCACCGGAAGCCGTGGGTCAAGACCTCGCTCGCCCCCGGCTCCAAGGTCGTCACCGACTACCTGCAGCGGGCCGAGCTTCTCGACGATCTCGAGGCGTGCGGCTTCTACCTCGTCGGCTACGGCTGCACGACCTGCATCGGCAACTCCGGGCCGCTGCCCGAGGCGATCTCCGAGTCGATCCGTGCGAACGACCTCGTCGCGACCAGCGTCCTCAGCGGCAACCGCAACTTCGAGGGTCGCATCCACGCCGACATCAAGGCGAACTTCCTCGCGTCGCCGCCGCTGGTCGTCGCCTATGCCCTCGCGGGCACCGTGGACATCGACTTCGCCGTCGATCCGATCGGACAGGACGAGGCCGGCAACGACGTCTTCCTGAAGGACATCTGGCCGACCACCGACGAGGTCGAATCGACCGTCGCCGCGTCGCTCGGCCGCGATCAGTTCATCACGCAGTACGCCGATGTCTTCGCGGGCAGCGCCGAGTGGCAGGCGATCGACTCGGTCGCCGGTGAGATGTACCGCTGGGACGACGCGAGCACCTATGTGCAGAACCCGCCGTTCTTCACCGGCATGACGCTCGACGTCGAGCCGATCCGCCCGATCGAGAACGCGCGGTGTCTCGCCCTCCTCGGCGATTCGGTCACCACCGACCACATCTCGCCCGCGGGCAACATCAAGAGCGACTCGCCCGCGGGGCAGTGGCTCGTCGAGCGCGGCGTGCCGGTGTCGCTCTTCAACAGCTACGGCTCGCGTCGCGGCAACGACCGCATCATGACCCGCGGCACGTTCGCGAACATCCGCATCCGCAACCGTCTCGCCCCCGGCACCGAGGGCGGCTACACGACCGACTTCCTCGACGGACAGGTGAAGTTCATCTACGACGCCGCCATGCACTACCGCGAGGCGGGCGTGCCGCTCGTGGTGCTCGCGGGCGTGGACTACGGCATGGGGTCGAGCCGCGACTGGGCGGCGAAGGGCACCAACCTCCTCGGCGTCAAGACCGTCATCGCGAAGAGCTTCGAGCGGATCCACCGATCGAACCTCGTGTTCATGGGCGTGCTGCCTCTCCAGTTCCGTGACGGCGAGGATGCCGACGCCTTGGGACTTGCGGGCGACGAGACCTTCGGCGTCGCGGTGCCGGAGGATCTCCAGCCTCGCCAGGAGATCAAGGTCGTCGCCCGTCGTGCCGACGGCACCGAGAAGACCTTCTATGCGGTCGCCCGCGTGGATACGCCCGTCGAGGTCGACTACTACCGCAACGGGGGCATCCTGCCGACCGTGCTCCGGAAGATGGCCGTGTCCTGATCCGACGCGTCCCCGGACCCGTCCCGCCATCCGAAGAGATCGACGCATCGGGCCCGCGCACCTCCGCGGGCCCGATGTCCTGTTCGGGCGAGTCCCACCGTCGTCGCGGGCCGCGGGTTCTCGTCACCGCCGAACTTCCGCGCGAGTCTCCGGAAGTGGCGACTTCCGCTCGTAGCCTGAGCCGGGGCGGGCCGGGGGCGCGGTCGTGCGTCGGACGGGATGTTCTTCAGGAGATCGGAGGCGGGAGTGACGCACGGGAGGATCGAGAGGAACGGGATGGACGGCCGAGGTCGCTGGTCGGGCAGGGGCGAGATGGGCCGGATCTCCGTCGGGATCATGAGGGCCACGCGGGCCCTGGGCTCCATGGGGGACGCCTGGCTCGGTCGCGCGGCTCCAGGCCTCGCCTGGTGGCACGAGACGCTCTCTGCGGCGATGGCTCGGCCGACGGGCCAGGCACTGGAGTCGCCTGAGGGTCTCGACGAGCTTGCCGTGCTCGTCTCCGACGCGCCGGAGGTCGTGCGGATGCTTGCCGCCGCCAAGTACGGTGCCGATGGAGACCCGTGGAGATGGCTCGGCAGACGGCTCGGTCGGGAGCTCTGCGCCACCGCCGTCACCCTGGACCGAGCAGGGGCGCCCGACCCGTTCCGGCCCTATGTCGTGCCGGTTCCCAGTCACTGGTGGCGACGACGGCATCGCGGGATCGACCACACGAACCTCCTCGCCATCGAGGTCGCGGCCGCCGTGGGTGGTCGTCGTCGTCCCTGGCTCGCTCGTCGGTGGGGGCCGACCCAGATGGGCGGCGATCGGCGGGCCCGACGTGGCGTCGCGGGACAGTTCGTCGTCTCGATCGCGCGGCGATTGGAGGACTCGATGCGGGGCCGCCGTCGTTGGAACCCTGCGGTTCCGGTGGTGCTGGTCGACGACATCGTGACCACCGGGGCCAGCCTGTCGGCGTGCGCCGCGGTGCTTCGGCGTCTCGGCCATCAGACGATCCTCGGGGCCGTCGTCGTCGAGCATGGAGGCCCGGTTCTCGACGAGTTGTCCACATCCGACCCACTGGAGTGGATCGACCTCTGAATCTTTCCGGAGGGGCCAGATGCCGGATCACTGGCTGCGGGGATTGGTGTACAGTCACCGGTCGCGGTGCCAAGATGCCGCTTTTTTCCGGACCTGTGCCCGATCGGGCCGCCGATACGGGCGGGCCGGAGGGGGCCGCGGGCTCAAAAAAGTCCCCACGACCGGCGATTTCGTCGTTCGAGTGGGTTGACACCGGCTGTGGTTTCTCTAACATCCCCCGTCTCGCGATTGCGAAAGGCAAACGCGACGCGACTCCGGTCGCGACTCTCTCTGACAAGTGAACGATTCGGACACGCCGCGAGGATGTCACTGAAGCCAAGCCTGTTCACACAGGCGAGGTGGAAGTATCCCAACCCGGGCGACCCACTACAGCCGGGTCGTCCGTTGGACATCCTTGTGATACCAGATCATTTCCTACAGGGGATCTGTACATGACCTGCTTGCAGGTCGGGTAGAGATGTCCAAGAACTCTCCGGCAGGCTTGCCACCTGCCGGCACCGGATTGGTCGCTTCGGCGACTCCTGTATCCGGTGAAGACCGGTCGCGTTTTCCGACGCGATCAACCAGGCAAACCCTTCGAATGTCAGTCGTCCTTCGGGACGGCCATCGATAAAGCAATTGAAGAGTTTGATCCTGGCTCAGATTGAACGCTGGCGGCATGGCTAAAACATGCAAGTCGAGCGCGAAACCCCTTCGGGGGGAGTAGAGCGGCGAAAGGGCGAGGAATACATTCCTACGTACCCCAAGGTCGAGGATAGCCCGGGGAAACCCGGGGTAATACTCGATGTGGTGCTTCGGCATCAAAGGCTTGCTGCCTTGGGAGCGGGGAATGTCCTATCAGGTTGTTGGTGAGGTAAAGGCTCACCAAGCCGAAGACGGGTAGCGGGTGTGAGAGCACGACCCGCCGCATCGGGACTGAGACACTGCCCGGACTCCTACGGGAGGCTGCAGTAACGAATCTTCCGCAATGCACGAAAGTGTGACGGGGCAATGCCGCGTGTGGGATGAAGCCCTTCGGGGTGTAAACCACTGTCAGGGTTCAGGAAACAAATGACCAGACCCAAAGGAAGGGCCGGCTAACTCTGTGCCAGCAGCCGCGGTAATACAGAGGGCCCGAGCGTTAATCGGAATCACTGGGCTTAAAGCGTACGTAGGCGGACTTGTAGGCATCTTGTGAAATCCCTCGGCTCAACCGGGGAATTGCAGGGTGAACCACAAGTCTTGAGGCGAGTAGAGGCGGTCGGAACGATAGGTGGAGCGGTGAAATGCGTAGATATCTATCGGAACGCCAAAGGTGAAGACAGGCCGCTGGGCTCGTCCTGACGCTGAGGTACGAAAGCGTGGGTAGCGAACGGGATTAGATACCCCGGTAGTCCACGCCGTAAACGATGCGCACTAGGTCGGGGAGGTTTGACGCCCTCCCGGCCGAAGCAAAAGTGTTTAGTGCGCCGCCTGGGGAGTACGGTCGCAAGGCTAAAACTCAAAGGAATTGACGGGGGCTCACACAAGCGGTGGAGCATGTGGCTTAATTCGAAGCAACGCGAAGAACCTTATCCAGGGTTTGACATCCCGGATTAACCTATTGAAAGATAGGCTACGCCCTCTGGGTGGAACGGTGACAGGTGCTGCATGGCTGTCGTCAGCTCGTGCTGTGAAGTGTCGGGTTAAGTCCCTCAACGAGCGCAACCCTTATCGTTAGTTGCTAACAGGTAATGCTGAGGACTCTAGCGAGACTGCCGGTGTCAAACCGGAGGAAGGTGGGGATGACGTCAAGTCCTCATGGCCTTTATGCCCTGGGCTGCACACGTGCTACAATGGTAGGT
>JAUIHC010000487.1 GCA_030432455.1 Phycisphaerae bacterium
GATGGTTCATGCCGACAAGATCGAGATCGCCGTCGCCGTCGAGATCCCGCAGCAGCGTGCAGCGAGGTTCGCGTCCGAGGGCGATCTCCTCGGGCGACTCGAAGGTCCCGTCTCCCCGCCCTCGCAGGATCGCGATGCGACCGCGGAACGCCCGCACCGCGAAGACGAGGTCGTCGATCCCGTCGCCGTCCACATCGCCGATCTCGACCCAATCGGTCTGGCTGCCGATCTCCAGCGTCGTCGAGGTCGGGAAGGTGCCGCCGTCGTTCCAGAGGATCGCCGCGAAGCCGTCGAGGTTCCGGCCGGAGACCACGATGTCGAGATCTCCATCCCGGTCGAGGTCGCCGGTGGCGAACCGCGTCGGCGAGAGCGGCACCGGAAGCGAGGTGATCGACGGAAGCAGCAGGAACGGGCCGTCGGCGGGGGCGGGGGCGGAGGTGGCGACGAGGGCCATCGCCACGCCGCCGAGCCGGGCGAGGCCGGAGAATGGACCATGAAACATGGACAATGGCAGGACCGTCATGCAGGACTCGTACGCCAAGCGTAGAGAACCGGACGCCCTCTTCCCCACTTTCCGTTCTCCATTTTCCATCTTCCCCTTCCTACTCCCCCCCCAGAAGCCGCTCCACCGCCCGCAGTCGCGTCGCGTGCCTCGGCTCGTCGGGCTCGAGGATCGTCAACGACTCGATGTGCCGGTGCGCGTCGTCGAACCGACCCGCCTCGATCGCACACGCGGCCGCAAGCTCGCGGGTGGCGGGGTCGTAGGGGTTCATCCGGGCGGCCCGTTCCCCCGCCTCGAACGCCACCGCCCGATCCCCGGCCACGCGTCCGAGCCGCGCGATCTCCAGGGCGAACGACGGATCCTTGACGCTGCGGAGGTCCAGCTCGACGAGATGCGGAATGGCCCGCGTCGGATCGTCTCCGCCGAGGAGATGTCGGGCGAGGATCCGATGCGGATACGGATCGACCGGGCGGGCTGCCGCGTAACGGGCGAGCAGATCCTCGACCTCGGGAGTCACGGCGGGATCCGACCGCAGCCGACGACGAAGCGTGAGTTCGAGCAGATCCGGATGGTCGGGATGACGCTCCAGCAGGACCATGAGCGTCGCGTCGTCGATCTCGACCGGCGGCCGGACGAGCGTCGGCCACGCATCCGCTCGCGACGGTCCGTCGTCCGCCGAGCCGGCGTCGGTCCGGGGTGCCCCGACCTCGGCGGTGACGCCCGCCGCGATCCGGGCGAGCCGTTCGCGCCGCGCCTCCGCCAGCGCGGCCCGCTGCGTCGGATCGGCGAGCCGCACCTCGTCGGCGAGCTCGTCGAGCGACGGCTGCGGATCGAGCCCCCACCCCGCGACCTGTTCGCCCGCCCACGCGAGAAACGCGGACTGAAACTCATCACGACCGATGCCGAGGGCCTGCGGAATCGCATCCTTCTCCTGCACCCCGTCGGAGTAGAGCTCCATGAGCTCGACGATCGCCTGATCCCCCCATCGCTCGTTCATGAACTCGACCATCCACGCGCCCTGCGCGTACGCCATCGCCCGGTCGCCCGGCTTCCGTGGTCGGATGAACGCGAAGCTGATCTCGTCGAGATCGAACAGTTCGCCCTTCCGCCAGCGGGCCGCAAGCTCGCCGCAGGTGTCGTATCGACGCGGCACATTCTCGATGCTCGTCGCCGCCGCCTCGGTCAGCCAGTGCGGGATGCGGTTGCGGGTCTGCGAGAGCGTGATGGTGTGCGCATACTCGTGCCGGAGCACGCGAAGCCAGTCGAAGAGCCCGAGATGCTTGCGGGGATTGGTGTCCTTCGGCACTTCGATCGCGATGAGCGGACCGGTGCACGCGGCGATGGTGTGGATCTGGGGCATGCCCGTGATCCGGACCGCGAAGAACTCGTGGTCGGGCATGAGCTCGATCACGGTCTTGCGGTCGGGTTCGTGCCGGAACCGCGTCACCAGATCCTCGTGCATCGCCTCCAGCGGACCGAGCATGCCGCTGGCGACGACCTCGTCGGGGCCGGGCCGATGCTTCAGCACGAAGTGGTCGCTCTCGGTGACCGTGAAGCCGTCGAGTTCCTCGAGCAGGAATCGACTGAACGCCGCCCGCTTGTGATACGGATCGAGCTCGACCGCGGTGTCGAGCGCGGCCCGGGCGCGATCGTCGCGGGCGGCCTGCATCTCCAGCAGTCCGAGCTCGACGTGCGGTTCGGGCCAGCGCGGGCGACGACGGATCGACTCGGCGAGGGCGACGGCGGCCGCGTCGTACTGCCGGTCGAACGAGAGCGCGGCGCCGACCTCGTACCAGCCGGTCGGGGTGCCGGGTTCGACCTCGTCGAGGCGGGCGAGCCAGTCGGTCTCATCGTTCGCGTCGTACCGCACCGCCGCCGTGGCGGCCCGCAGGGCGATCGCCTCGGGATGCCGGGGCGACGCGGTCA
>JAUIHC010000488.1 GCA_030432455.1 Phycisphaerae bacterium
CAGGAGCATGTCGGCCTGCTCTTCACCGTCGCCGAGGAGGTCGGCTTCGTCGGCGCGATCGGCGCCGCGACCACCGGCCTGGTACCGAAGAACGCCCGACTCGTCTGCCTGGAGAACAGTCGGTCCTTCCCCGAGAGTCCGATCCACGGGGGACCGATCGTGCGGGTCGGCGATCGCCTGACCGTCTTCAGCCCGGATCTCACCAACGACATCTCGGCGCTCTGCACCGCGCACGCGGCGGACCACCCCGGCTTTACCTGGCAGCGAAAGCTCATGCCGGGCGGAGCGTGCGAGGCGACCGCCTTCGCGGCGTTCGGCTTCGCGTCCACCTGCCTCTGCCTCCCGCTGGGGAACTACCACAACATGCAGCGGATCGACGAGGTGCTCGCGGGCGAGCGGCCCGCGAAGGTCGGCCCCGAGTTCATCGGGCTCGGCGACTTCCACGGACTGGTCGAGATGCTCGAACTCGTGGCCGCCAGACTCGACGACCCGACCTCGGACGCGGGCGGACTGCCGAAGCGGCTGCGAGGTCTGCGGACAAAGCACGCGTTCGTGCTGGACCGATAAGCGGCCCTGACGGTCCGCCCCCGCGGACGACATCCCGTTCGACGCTCTTTCGCTGGACACATCCGCCACTGGATGTGATGCTCTTGCACGTCGGCGGAGGCCCGTCACGCCGACACCGGACGAATCGACGAACGAGACTGCGGGCGCTCGACGAAGGAACGGACGAGAGACATGGGGAATCTGTGGTGGGCGATCGCCCTCGCTGTCTCGGCGAGTGGGCGGGCGGCATCCCCGACAAGCACGTCGGTCAACCTGGAATCGGTCGCGCGCGATCTCGTCCGCGGGCGTGCGAACGTCACGATCGTCGGCGACAGCATCAACAACTTCGGGCAACCGGACTGGATGTACGCCGCGTACCTCCACGAGTGGCGTCCGCAACGGTGGCGTCAGATCCACGTGAACCCCGTATCGAGCTCGATCTCGACCGGCTCATGGGTCGTCCAACCGCCGACTCTTGGCACCATCATTGTGCATCCCGGCCAGTCGCCCACCGGTCTCGGCGACTTCACCGGATCGATACCGCACTCGATGCGGATCTCGCAGGGCCCGGGCTGGTCCGGGCGTGCCATCGCGGCCGGCGTCCACAAGGATGCATTCGCCTTCGAGGGTGGACTGCTTCGGGACGCCGACGGAACCGGTCGCTTCCTGCGATCCGGCCACCTGGAACGACACCGTGTGATGATCGTGGCCTCCGACGACTCCGACACTCGACGATGCTGGACGATCAAGTGCCGGAATTCACGTTCGGGAACCGCTCCGGTCACCGTCGAGCCCGACGTCTGCTTCCCCGCCGCGGACCAGCCCAACCTCGTCTGGCACGACGTCGTGATCAATGGCAGTCCGGAGGGACTCGGGCACGTGGCCGACGAGCTGCACACCGGCAGTGACGGTCCCCTCCAGATCGGAGAACGGGTCGGATTCGCCGGATCCGTGTTCACGGACATGGCGCTCGACACCGGCCTCGGACTGACCTACGTCGGCCAAGGAGGATGGCAGGTGGGCAATCACGCCCATCCGTCCGGGAGCCCCGAAGTGCCGGTGATCAACCAGTTCAATCCGTACCCGGGCAGTTACTCGAACCAAGCGTTGATCCGACACATCCTCGCCCACGAGACCTCGCACTTCATGATCTGGCTGGGCACCAACAACGGATGGGTGGATCTGAACGAGCCCGAACGGACGGTCGAGACCATGACGGTTCTCCTCGACCGCTACCGCGCTGCACACGCCGCGGCCCGCCGCGTGGCGTCGAACCTGCCGGAGCCGAAGTTTCTGCTCGTGACGCCGTACTGCAGTTCGGACGACTGCACGTACTTTCGACAATACGCCCAGGGCCTTCGAGACCTCGCCGTGGGCGATACGGCGTTGATCGATCTCCGAGCCCTGGTCGAGTCGCGATACGGTGACTGGTCCGACTGGGAGTCCGAGCTGCTGGTCGATGGAACCCATCCCACTCGGGCCGGATCGACCGCGTTCGCCCGGATGCTCTGGAGGGAGATCGTCGAGTCCGCCGGACCGGCCGCAGACCTCGATCGCGACGGAGACGTCGATGGCATCGATCTCGGACTCCTGCTGGCGGCGTGGGGCTGCGACGATCCCGGCTTCGCGGATCTCGATGAGGACGGGTGTGTCGATGGCCGGGACTTCGGACTGATGCTCGCGGAGTGGACGACCGGCGGCTGAGTCGTTCATCCCGTGACCGAGTACCACGCCGCACCCGGTATCCTGCCGCCGATGAACGCGACCAACGCGATGGTGGATCCGGTCACCCGGCTCGAGATGGCGGCGTCCGCGGCGGTGGCCGCGGTCGGCGGAGACGCCGCCTCCGGCGTCGATGCCGGCCTCAAGCCCTCGGCCAA
>JAUIHC010000489.1 GCA_030432455.1 Phycisphaerae bacterium
TCGAGCGGACGGAACCGCACCTCCCATCGCCCGTCGTCGGCCACGCGGCCTCGGCGGCGGTCGTCGCCGATCGCCACCTCCACGCTGCGGCCCACCGGTCCGGTGCCGTGGATCACCAGCGGCCGATCGGCCTGCAGCACCATGTGGCTGCCGAACCCGATCGCGAGCCGCAGCGCCGCGTCGGCGGGGTCGTCCTCGGGTCGGGCGGCGTCCCGCTCGGGGAAGAGATCCTTCAGCGGCACCCGCTGGAAGGCGAGGTGCGACTGGCTGCACTCGTAGAGGATGCCGACGGTCTCGTCGTCGATCATCGTCATGCACGAGTAGCCCGCGCTGCGACCGGTGTCGAGGAGGACCCGCCGATCCTCGGGCCAGTTGAGACCGCCGTCGGGCGACGCCTTGATCATGATCCGCTGACGACCGGCCGGACTGTCGGGGTTCGAGAAGAGGACCCGACCGCCCCACGGCTCGCCGAGCTCGCGATCGACCTGGATCAGGCTCGCCATGCAGGCTCCCGGCTCGATGAGCGAGCGGCGCGAGGTCGGATGCGCGGTCCAGGTCTCCCCGAGATCACGCGTGGTCATCACCACCCGCACGCCCGCCTTGTCGTAGCGGCAGTTCAGCATGAGCACGCCGGGCTCGACCTCGATGACCTGCGACTCGGTGGTGTGCGGAAACGCGCCGGTGCCCGCGTGCCAGGTGCGACCGTGGTCCTTCGACCAGATGACGGTCGAGTGCGGGACCTTGCCGGTCGCGGGCGACGATCGGAACTGCGCCGGGAAGACGATCGTGCCGTCGGCCATGGTGATGCCCTTGCCCGGCCCCTGCAGCATGAGCGACCACTCCGGGTCCTTGACCTGCTGGGTGATGTTGATCGGATCCGACCAGGTCACGCCGTCGTCGTCGCTTCGCACCAGCACGAACTGCCCGGTCTCCTCGGGGGTCATGCCCGGTCCGGATCCGTTCCACCCGCGATTCCCGTGGCTCCAGAGGGCCGCCACCCAGATCGTGCCCGTCTCGCGATCGACCAGCACCGACGGATCGCCGATGCCCTCGCCCCGCCACGCCGGGTCGTCGCCCATGTCCATGATGACCCGCATGGGCTCCCACGACCGACCGCCGTCGGTCGATCGCGACATCCCGACATCGATGTCGCCCGGCAGGTCGTAGCCGCCGAAGGTGCGGTTGTCGTAGACCGCGATCAGGGTGCCGTCGTTGGTGGTCGCGAGTCCGGGGATGCGGTAGGTGTGGATGTCGTCCTGACCACCCTGCCGGATCGCCACGCCGAGACGCCGGACCGCAGGCCCGCCGTCCACCTCGACGCCGGTGCCGTCGGACAACGCGAGCCCGCGGATCTCGATGCCGATGCGATGATCGATGTCGGCATCCTCCGCGAGTCGGCACCCGACCCAGAGATCGTTGCGACCCTGCGCGAACTCGCCCGCGCCCTCGGGCACCTTCAGGAAGACCGCCCCGGCGGCGGGCACCGGCGTCTCCGCGAGTGTTCTGGCGTCGGGATCGTCCCAACCCGCACCGAGCCGGAGCACGAGGGCCTCGAGGTCGTCGCGGTCGGTCGTCCCGTCGAGACCGATCCGGACCTCGGTCACCGCGATCGGTTCCAACTCGCCCTCGACCTGCACCGCCACCCGAGCCAGCGGGCTGGAGCCCCGCCCCACCAGCACCGGGAGGTTCTCCTCGACCGGCTCGATCGAGACGACCTCCTGCGGCCGCAGCGGCGCGATCCGCAGGTCGTCGATCAGGACCCCGGAGTTGCCCGGACTCTCCACGATGAAGCGAAGCGACTCGAGGTCGGGGTCGGTGAGCGGGATCCGCACGAACGACTTGTACGCCCGGCCGACGACGACCTCGCGGGTCCCGTCGTGGAGCGGTCGCCAGTCGCCTCCGTCGGAGGCCTCGATGCGGAAGGCGAAGGGACCGCGGGAGGTCCATCGCTCCGCGTGGAAGCTCAGGATGCCGGTCCGATCCACCGCCTCGGCGAGCGCCAGATCGACGATCGTCTTCGGTCCCGCAAGCTGCAGACAGCGGCTGCCGGTGCGGGCGTGTCCCGACTCGACGAGCGACGGTCCCTCGACCGCGGAGAAGACGCCGACATCGGTCGTGATCGACTGGAAGGGGCCGGTCGGCAGCCCCTCGAACCCGGTCTCGACCGTCGTTCCCTCGGGGACGGCGCCGATGGCGGCCGTGACGGCGGTGGCGAGCGCGACCCACGAGAGGATCAGGCCGGCGAAGGGATGTCGCATGGCGAGTTGTTCCGGAGCACATCGACCCGACCGCGACGACCGACGCCACGAACCCGAGTCGATCCGAGGCTACCGGAAGACCGCCGCCATCCGCCCATCGATCCGGTGCTCAGCCCCAGGAGGTCGCCCAGAGCAGCGTCGCGTAGAGACCGAGCCACGCCG
>JAUIHC010000044.1 GCA_030432455.1 Phycisphaerae bacterium
CCGGACGAGTTCGGCGATGCGGGCCACCGTCGTGTGTCGCCCGTCCACGCTCGCCTCGACCACCAGCCGACCGGTCGTGTTCACCGTGCCCGCGACGACCGCGTCGCCGACCGCGCGACGGACGGGCAGCGGCTCGCCGGTCACCAGCGATTCGTCGATGTCGCCGACGCCCTCGACGAGCGTGCCGTCGATCGGGATCCGACCGCCGGGCCGCACGAGCACGCGGTCGCCGGATTCGAGCGCCGCGCTCGGCATCCGACGGACGCCGCCGTCCGGCTCGACCAGTTCCGCCTCGTCGGGCTGGAGTTCGAGCAGCTCCCGGACCGCGGCCCCGGCCCGCGCCGTCGCCGCGGCCTCGATCCAGTGCCCGATGCTGATGATGCCGAGCAGCGCCGCCGCCTCGGCGAAGTAGAACGGACGCGCGAGCCACGGTCCGGGATCGGCCGCGAGTCGCTGCATGAGCAGCACCACGACGCTCCACGCGAACGCGGTCGTCGCCCCGAGCGCGATCAGGGTGTCCATGTTGGTCGTGCGTCGCCGGGCCGCCGACCACGCCGAGGCGTAGAACCCGCCGCCCGCGACCGCGAGCACGATCGCCGAACCGGCCAGCATCACCCACGGCATCCACGCGTGACCGGCATGGCCGAGCGTCCAGTGAAGCGTCTCGAGCGGCAGCCAGAGCCCGACGCCCACGACCGCCCGACGCCGCCATCGCCGCACCGCGTCGGTCTGACGACGCTCGATGTCGGTCCGGACCGCGGCGACATCGATCCCCGGACTGAGGCGGTTTCCCGAGAATCCCCGCCGCTGGATCGCCGCGAGCACCGACGCCTCGGCGACCTCCCCCTCGACCGTCGCCAGTCCGCTGGTGAAGTCCACCGACGCCGCGGTCACGCCCACGACTCCCGAGATCGCCTGCTGGAGTCCGGCCGCGCAGCCGGCACAGTGCATCCCCTCGATTTGGAATCGGGCGGGACCGGTTCCGGCGTCGGCATCGACGGCGGAAGTCTCGATGATCGGAAGCTGGTCGGCCATGGGTCCGAGGATGCTATCGGCGTTCGGAGCACGATCGGACTTCAGACCCACCGGCGTCTGGTCCGATCATCCCCGAGGGGCGATCCGGGATCGTCCGTCCTCGCCCCGACCGGCGTCTTTCCGTGGCATCCCCTCCAGAGTGCGGATACCCTCAACCGTTCCGACATGAGCAGCTCGCCCTCCAGATCGACCCGCCTCGCCGCCACGGTCCCCGCCATGGCGGCGGTGCTCGTCTCGGCGATGCTGATCTCGATGGCGATGGCCACCGGGACCGCCCCCCGCCTCGCATCGAGCGTGGCGGTCCATGCGATGCTGCTCGGGGCATCCGGGCAGAGCCGCGAGACGACCGTCACCGACGATCGACCGGTCACGGCCTTCGGCGCCGCGCCCGACCGACCGGCGACCGGCCGCCCCGCCCTGCGAGGCGACCACGAGGCGACCCTTGCCTCCCGAGCGAGTGCGCCCGGCCGCGGCGACCTCCCGCCGCCCGCCCGCGGCTGAGACCGCCCCCGATCGCGGCGGCTCGTCGCGATCCCCTCCCGTCACATCCCCTGCTCTCATCGGACGCCCCCCCCGGGGCCGCGCCGACCTCCATCGGGCACCGCCGCCGTCGCGCGGTCCCCGACGACTCGAAAGGATCCCGCCCATGGGCGTTCCGTTCTTCGGCTGGGCCGCCAAGAAGCTCTTCGGCACCCGCAACCAGCGTCAGGTCAACCGCTATCTCGAGAAGGTCGCGTCGGTCGGCGAGCACGAGGATGCCGCTCGTCGGCTCACCGATGCGGAACTCCGCGCGAAGACCGCCGAGTTCCGTGAGCGGATCGCCGGCGGCGAGCGGGGCTACGACCTGATTCCCGAGATCTTCGCGATCGCCCGCGAGGCGATGGACCGGGCGGTCGGCATCCGCAACATCTTCAACCCCGAGCACGGCTTCGATCCCTCGCGGCTTCCCGACGACGTCCGCGCCCTCTACGAGGAGACCAGGGCGACGATGGACGCGACCGAGCCCGCGGCCCCGGAAGGCGACTTCCTCGGCAACGAGCAACCGGTTCCGAGCTGGGTGTTCGTGGACATCCCGAACCGCGTCTACGAGGCCGTCCGCGAGTTGTACCCCGAGAGCCGCCCGCCCTTCCGCGCCCGGCCGTTCGACGTCCAGCTGATCGGCGGCATCGTGCTCAGCGAGGGCCGCATCGCGGAGATGAAGACCGGCGAGGGCAAGACCATCGTCGGCCCGCTCGCCTGCTACCTCGCCTGCTGCGAGGGACGACAGGTGCACGTGGTCACCGTGAACGACTACCTCGTGCAGCGCGACCGCGACTGGACCTTCCCGTTCTTCCGGGCCCTCGGGCTCACGGTCGGCGCGATCCACCCGATGCACATGCAGCCGCCGCAGATGAAGAAGGCGATGTACGACTGCGACGTGGTGTACGGCACGACCTCGGAGTTCGGCTTCGACTACCTCCGCGACAACATGAAGCTGCGGGCCGAGGACCAGGTCCAGAAGCGTCGCCAGTTCGCGATCGTGGACGAGGTGGACTCGATCCTGATCGACGAGGCCCGCACCCCGCTCATCATCTCGGGCCCGGCCCATTCGGTGCGCCCCCGCTACGAGCTCGCCGACGGACTCGCCCGGCACCTCGTGGAGAGGCAGAAGGACTGGACCGCCGCCGACGACAAGGTCCAGTCGTGTCTGGTCAGGGTCTCCGGGCTGGAAGGCGACATCCGCAACGCTCGCGACAAGGCCGCGGTCCCGGCGATGAAGGCCGAGCTCGAGGCCGCCCGCGAGGAACTCCCCCGCCTCGAGGCCGAACGCGACCGACACGTGCAGTTCTTCGAGGTCGAGCTCGACAAGAAGCAGGCATCGCTGACCCACGAGGGCGTCACCGAGGCCCAGCGCCAGGCGGGCATCGGCTCGTTCTACGTCGGCGACAACATCGACCTTCCGCACCTTCTGGAGCAGGCGCTGCGGGCCCACGTCGTCTATGTCCGCGACCGCGACTACGTGGTCGCCCAGGACGAGAACGGCCAGCAGGGCGTGGTCATCGTGGACCAGAACACCGGCCGCAAGATGGTCGGCCGCCAGTGGTCCGACGGTCTGCATCAGGCGGTCGAGGCCAAGGAGTCCGTCCCGATCAAGGACGAGACCCAGACGATGGCCACGATCACCATCCAGAACTTCTTCAAGATGTACGACCGGCTGGCGGGCATGACCGGCACCGCCGACACCGAGGCGACCGAGTTCCACGAGATCTACCGCCTCGACGTGGTGTCGATCCCGACCAACGTCCCGATCCAGCGGCTCGACCGCAACGACCTCGTCTTCCTGAACGAGCGCGACAAGTGGGAGGCGATCGTGGACGAGATCGCCCGCTTCCACGAATTCGGCCGCCCCGTGCTGGTCGGCACCACCAGCGTCGAGCGGAGCGAGATGCTCAGCCGGATGCTCACGAAGAAGTACCGCATTCCGCACGAGGTGCTCAACGCCAAGCAGCACGAGCGCGAGGCCGACATCGTGGCGGGCGCCGGTCGGCTGGGCGCCGTCATGATCGCGACCAACATGGCCGGTCGCGGCACCGACATCAAGCTCGGCCGCATCGACCGCGCCGAGCTCGTGCAGCACTGGAAGAAGGCGAACGTCTGCCCGAAGGAGGCGACGCCCGAGATGTCCGATCAGGAGATCGCCGATCTCTGCTGGCGTCACCTGGCGACCCGCGTGCTGAACATCACCAAGGGTGATGCGGCGTCGATGGACCCCGCGGAGGCGAGGCGCCGCTGCATGGCGGCGTGGGCCACGGAGTTCGCATGGATCGAGCCCGCGAAGGCCGAGGCCATGTCGGCCGAGGCGCTGGAGGAGGCGCTCGACGCCTCGGGCTCGTGCCTCCTGCATCGCCTGGCGTTCCACGAGTCGATCGAGTCGATGGGCGGCCTGCACATCGTGGGCACCGAGCGGCACGAAAGCCGCCGCATCGACAACCAGCTCCGCGGTCGCGCCGGCCGTCAAGGCGACCACGGCAGCAGTCGGTTCTTCCTCAGTCTCGAAGACGACCTGATGAAGATGTTCGCGGGCAAGAAGACGCTCTACCTGCTCTCGAAGCTCGGCATGAAGGAGGGCGACGCGATCGAGCATCCGATGCTCTCCCGATCGGTCGAGAACGCCCAGCGGAAGGTCGAGGAGCGGAACTTCACGATCCGCAAGAACATCCTCGAGTATGACGAGCCCATGGAGCACCAGCGGCAGGCGTTCTACGCGATCCGCCAGCCGGTGCTCGAGGGCGAGGGCATCAAGCAGACGATCTTCACCTACATCGAGGAGTCGATCGAGGACGAGGCCGAACGGCTGCTCGCGTCCGACTACCGGGCGAAGTGCATCGCGGAATGGGTCCACGAGCACCTCGGCGTCCAGATCGAGGCCGATCGCATCCGCCGCAAGGACCGCGAGGATCTGCACCAGCTCGTGCGGGCCGACTATCTGGAGGAGAGCTCCGCGGTCCTCGCCAACACCTGCAACGAGTACCTCGCCGACGATCTCGACGCCTCGGAGTGGGACGTCGCGGGCTTCGTGGCCTGGGCCCAGAAGGAGTACGGCGCCGAGCTCGACGCCGAATGGGTCCGATCGTCCGACCGCCGCGAGGTGGTGCGGAGAATCGAGGAGGCGATGGAGCGTCGCATCGACGCGACCGATCTCTCCCCGCTCGATCGCTTCCTGCGACCGGAACTCGGCGCGGAGGAGCTCGTCCAGTGGGCGAACAACCGGCTCGGCACCGACTTCGGGGCCGACGTCGTGGCGGGTACGACCGACGCCGAGTCCGCGGCCACCCGCCTGCTCGACGCGGCCCGCGATGCGTATCGCCGCCGCGAGATCGAGTACCCCGTCGACTTCGCGGTCGATCTCACGACCGCCAGCATGAGCTCGAACCCGCAACAGGCGCTCTCGCAGTTCTGTGCCTGGGCGAAGGCCCGCTACGAACTCAACTGGTCGGCGAGCGCCCTGCCGTCGAGCGATCCGACGGAGCTCCGTCGTCTGCTCGTCGAGCAGGCGGAGAAGTGGACCGACGAACGGATCGCCACGCGGGCGGCCGAGGCGGTGAAGGCCGCCAACGGCGATGTCGCGGCCCTCGACGAGTGGTTCCAGAGCGAGTGCCTCGTCGCCCTGACCGACGCCGAGAAGACCCGGGCCGAGAACGACCTCGCGGGCTTCGCGACCGACCGCATCGGCGAGTTGCTCCGCAGCGAGCTCAGCCAGTTCGAACGCTGGGTCATGCTCCAGATCCTCGATTCGGCGTGGAAGGACCACCTCCACTCCATGGACCAGATCCGCGACGCGATCGGGTTCCGAGCGTTCAGCCAGCGCGATCCCCGGATCGAGTTCAAGCGCGAGTCGGCCCGGCTCTTCCAGGAGATGCAGGACCACATCCGGGAGCGGGTCACCGACATCGCCTTCAAGGGCCGTCTGCAGCCGCAGCCCCCCCGCTCGTCGGCGGCCCCTGCTCGGTCGCCCGAGCAGACGCCGGCCCGTCCTGCCGCAGCCCCCGTCGCGGCAGCCCGGCCGTCGGTTGCCGCCGCCGCCGCGATGCTGGCGGAGGCGGGCGCCGCCGAGGGCACCGAGGAGCAGCGTCGCGATCTCGAACTGGCCGAACAGGCGGGAACCGCCGCGGCGTCGACGACCCGGGCCGCGACCCGGCCTGCGATCGGACGCAACGAGGTGGTGACCATCGAGCACCCCGAGTCCGGCGAGCGACAGGAACTCAAGTGGAAGCGGGCCGAGAAACTCGTCAAGGAGGACGGCTGGCGACTGGTCTGATCGCGACCATGCCCCGGGCAAGGACCGCCGACTTGCTGCGCACGCGGGAATCGCTACACTCTCCCCGCCTCCGTAGCTCAATCGGCAGAGCAGCTGACTCTTAATCAGCGGGTTCTCGGTTCGAGTCCGAGCGGGGGCATTCAGAGCGGGAGCTTCCGAGCGGGAGCTCCTGAGCGGGATTGCAAAGAGCCACCGGCTCAAGGTGGACAGCCGACGGCCGGGACGAGTCTCAGACTCGTCCCGGCCGTCTTTCGATTTCGGCCAGCCACCGCAACGATCGTTTGAGCCGGCGGAGGCCGAACGGATCTCGCCTCCCGCGGACTTTCCGGCTACTCTCAGGTCCGACTTCCGCCGCCCCTCGCATGAGGTGGCGAGAGACCGATGGAGCGATTCACATCGACGACGTCGCCCGATTCCTCGATACCCTCACCTCGACCGATCTGGGAAGCGTGCAGGTGACGCGGGACGGGACGCTTCGTCGGATGTCGCCCGGCATCGCGAGCGTGCTCGCCGGGAGACCGGCCCCCGAAGCCGCCGTCTGCGGCGCCTCGATCGATGTGTGGGCCGCCGCCCTGCCCGTCGAGGATCGCGCCGCGCTGCTGGAGGCGCTTCTTCAGCCCGAGCCTCGTCTCCAGATCAGAGTGGGTCCCGGCCCTCGGTGGTACGACGTCCGTCCGCTGGCCACATCCACCGACCTGTCCGAGATCGGACTCCTGCTCGTCGAGCAGACCGAACAGATCGAACACGCCCGCCGCGGGCTGGCCGCCCTCCAACAGCAGCGGGTGACGGGCTTGATCATCGAGGCCCTCGCCTCCACGGACACCGTCGAGGAAACGATGACCGAGATCCTCGCCACGCTCGGCGAGAACCTCACGCTCGCCGCGGCCGGCTGGCTCGCGGTCGATCAACGCGGTGACTGGCAGCACATCGCTCGCTGGCGACACGAGCAGGTCGCCGGGGACGACCTCGCGGCGATCCGGATGAGGGACCTGGCGCCGTGGCTGGTCGGCGGCCTTCCCGTCGTCGCGCCCGCCGGAGACCCTCGGTCGATCGTCATCCCGATCTTCGTGAAGGGTGTCCTGGTGCAGGCCCTTCGACTGGCCAGCCTGCGGACGGATGCCTGGACCCCGGAAGCGATCGATCTGGCGACCCGGGTCGGCGACGCGATCGCCCGGCGGCTCGAGGAGCAGTCGCGAGAGCAGGAGCGGGAGGCCTGGGCCGCCGAGCGAGGATCGCTCGAACGCTCCGAGGCCATCGCCCAGCTGACCAGCGGCGTCGCCCACGACTTCAACGGTGTGCTCTTCGCGATCCTCGGCCGATTCGAACTGCTGCGGCTGAAGACCGACGATCCGGCGGTGCTCGCCGAGGTGGACCAGATCGAGCGGACCGTGCAGGAAGCCAAGCGGCTGGCGGATCGGCTGCGGCAGGCGCTCAAGGGTGGCGACGCCGTCGATCAGCCGATCGTGGTGCAGCCCGAGCTCGGCGCGATCGTGGCGACGATCTCGCGACTGCTGCCCAGTCGGGTCGAGTTCCACGCGGCCCTGAACCTGCCTGAGACGCCGGTGGTGGTGGTCTCGCGCCGGAACACGATGCAGCAGATCCTGCTCAACCTCGTCGCCAACGCCCGCAATGCGGTCGGGCACCATGGCCGGGTCCAGCTGGGCGCCAGGATCCTGCCCGACGGCCGACTGGAGCTTCGGGTGGACGACGACGGCCCCGGAATCCCTTCCGAGGATCGGACGCGGCTCATGGAGCCCTACGAGACCGGCGAGGAGAGCGACGGCGTCGGTCTGGGTCTGGCGATCTGCCGACGGCTCGCACGGGAGGCGGGCGGCGATCTTCGACTCGAGGATTCCCCCCTCGGCGGACTCGCCGCCTGCATCACTCTGCCGCTCCGCGAGGCGACGATCGAGGCCGTCCCGGCGGTCACCGGACGGCTCTCCGATCCTCGTCACGTCGTGGTGGTCGAGGACAACGACATCATCCGGGACGTGCTCGTCCGGGTGTTCAAGGGACTCGGGGCTCGGGTGCACTCCCTTCCCCACGCCCTGACACTCGAACACACGCTGGCCGAGCACGACGGCATCGACCTGCTGGTGCTGGACATCGACCTCCCCCACCGCACCGGCATCGAGGCGCTCGGCGACCTGCGGCGATCGGGAATCTCGATTCCGTGCCTGCTGGTGACCGGCGGACTGGCGGATCAACCCGACCTGGACGGCGTGGGACTGCTTCGCAAGCCGTTCAAGATCGATGTGCTCCGGGAGGCCGCCCGGGTGCTGCTGGCCGACGCCCGGCGTCCTCGCGACTAGTGTCGTGCGTGACGGATCGATCCCGGACTTCGAGGCCCGGAGACAACCCCCCGCATCGTCGGGCTGCATCGACGATTCTCTGGGGACTCGCTCAGGCTTCGACGAGCCCCTCGCGGATCGCGTAGCGGGCGAGCCCCACGCGATCGTGGATGTCGAGCTTGGTCATGATCTGCGTGACGTGCTTGTCGACGGTCTTGACACTGATGTGCATCAGCGGCGCGATCTCCTTCTTCGCCAGCCCCTTCGCGACGTAGCGGAGCGTCTCCATCTCGCGGGCGGAGAGCTGCGAGAGCCGCGAGTCTCCGCCGCTGCGAACGCCGCTGGCGAGCCGCTGCTGGATCGTCGGGGAGTAGTAGTGACGACCCGCGATCGTCTCGCGGATGGCGGTGATCACATCGCCGGGTTCGTCACCCTTGGAGACGAACGCGTTCACGCCCGCGGCCTTCGCCCGTTCGATCGCGCCGTCGGAGTCGTTGACGGTCAGGAACACCACCTTGGTGCTGGAATTGATCTGGCGGATCTCCCCCGCGGCCTGGAAGGCGTCGATGCCGGGCATGTTGATGTCGAGCACCACGACATCGGGCCGCATGGTGGCGGTCAACCGAAGCGCCTCGTCGGCGGATCCGACGTCGGCGATGACCTCCAAATCCGCTGCGGTGTCCAGCAGGTTGACCACGGAGGCTCGAATGAGGGGATGATCGTCCGCGACGATCACCGTGTACGTCTGAGTCATCAGCATGCGCTCCAATGCCGGCACCGGCGGTCGTCGGATCGTACTGGAGCAGGCGTTCGCCCGCCCCCGCAGCGGCCGAAAGCACTGAGGTGTTCTCCCCATTCGGACCCACCCCGGCACGACAAGACCCCCACTGCAGCCCCGAGAAACACTGATTCGCACGCCGGTACCGGTCGGGCGACCGACGGACGGGGTGTTCACCCGATGGTGATCGCCCCTGCGGACGAGTTTCATACCTGACATCGCGGACCGTCCGGGCAGGCAGGTGGAACCGGACGGCCGCCACGGTGGACGGCACGATCGCGACATGGTGAGAGCCGCGAGCGTGCAGGCGGGGCAGCCCCCGCCGACTACAGGAAGGCAGTTCCAGACATGGCAGTTCCAGACGTGGATGGACACACGGAGTCAGCCCCGACTTCGGAACGGACGCAGATCGTGCTCGACCTCTTCGAGGCGTACTACGACCGGGTCTATGCATTCGCCCGGAAGTCGGCCGAGCCCGCGGTGGCCGAGGATGCGACGCAGGAGGCGTTCGTGCGGCTCCTGCAGCACCCGAGGCTCGAGGAGTTGGAGATCTCGATCAGCTACCTGCTCAAGATCGTCCACAACATCCTGCGGCGTCGCCACACCCGGTCGGTGAGGCTGCGGGAGATCCTCGACGAGCAGGTCACGCCCCGCGAGCGGCGGCGTCACGAGGACGACCCCTTCGCCTTCGAGCATCCCTCGACCGAGACCCTTGCCGACGTCGGCTCGCTGGAGCGGGCCTTCTCCCGACTCAACGACGACGAACGGGACGCCCTCCGACTCATCGTCTGCGAGGGCCGCAGCTACGCCCATGCCGCCCGAAGCCTCGGCGTGTCGGTCACCACGATCAACAACTGGAAGCACCGTGGGCTCGGCAAGCTCCGCCGCCATCTCCAGGCCGAACAGATCTTCGGCCACCTCCCCGAGACCCGGAATGTCCGGACCGGGTGACCCCGCCGAACCGATCCATGGTCATGTCGGCTCGCCCCGCGAGGAATCACCTCGCGGGGCGATCGTATTCCGGGGACCCGGCCCCGATCCGCCGGACGCGACCGTGAACGCGGCTATGCTGCGGCCTCGGCGGTCGCGGGACCGCCGCCCTCCCGCGTCGCCGGAATCCGCAGATGCCAGACGAGGATCCCAGTGACGAGGACCTCGACCGCTTTGCCGGCGAGACCGGGTGGTGCCCCGACTGTGGCGCGGAGATCTGGGACGAAGCCTGGCAATGCCCACACTGCCACGCCGTTGTGGAAGGCCGCGTCGCCCGAGATCGTCCCGATCCGGTCGGACGCTCCGTCGCTCGTCGTTCGGTGATCGCGCTGGTGATCATCATCGTGATCGTGCTCGTGCTCATCCAACTCGGGTGATCGGGCCAGCGCCCGTTCCCCGGAGACCTTCGTCCGCCATGGCCAGAACCCCTTCCACGATGATCGAGCTGGGCACCCCGTGCCCGGACTTCACCCTCCCCGCACCGGACGGCACCATGCATGGCCTGACGGATGCGGGAGACGCCCCCGCGGTGCTGGTGGTCTTCCTCTGCAACCACTGCCCGTTCGTCAAGCATCTGGCCGATCAGTTGGCGGCGTTGACCCGGACCTGGCAGGCCGAAGGGCTCGTCACCTTCGGCATCCAGTCGAACGACATCGAGGCGTACCCGCAGGACGGCCCCGACGCGATGGCCGAGGAGGCCGTGGCCCGGGGCTACCCGTTCCCCTACCTCCTCGATGCGGATCAGTCGGTGGCCCGGGCCTTCGACGCCGCGTGCACCCCGGACTTCTTCCTGTACGACGGCGATCGACGGCTGGTCTACCGGGGCCAGTTCGACGAGACCCGCCCCGGCGAGGGCGAGGCCCACGGCGCCGATCTCGAGTGCGCGATCGAAGCGGTCCTCGAAGGTCGCCCGGTCCCGTCGGAACAGCATCCGAGTCTGGGCTGCAACATCAAGTGGAAGGCGTGACGGGGAGGGCTCCAGACGCCCCCGCACCACGAACGCGGACATGGCCTCAACGGGCCACGCGCCGCGCTTCATACGGCCCCCGCACCACAAGAGCGAGCATGGCCTAAACGGGCCACGCGCCGCGCTCCAAACGGCCCCCGCACCACGAAAGCGAGCATGGCCCGAACGGGCCACGCGCAGCGCTCCAGACGCCCCCGCACCACGAAAGCGAGCATGGCCCGAACGGGCCACGCGCAGCGCTCAAGCAAACTCCGAGCATGGCCCGAACGGGCCACGCGCAGCGCTCAAGCAAACTCCGAGCATGGCCCGAACGGGCCACGCGCAGCGCTCAAGCAATCCACAACACAAACGCCCGCGACCCAACGGGTCGCGGGCGTTTTCTCAGGCGAGGCGGACGGGACTCGAACCCGCAACCACCGGCGTGACAGGCCGGTACTCTAACCAATTGAGCTACCGCCCCTGAGTTGCCCTCGGCTCAAGAGCCGAGAACGGACAGGGTAGCGTCCTCCACGCTCCCGTCAAGTCGCCCGGGCCGAGGATTCCAAGCCTCCACCATCGTCGCTCGACCAGTCGTCGTCCGCCGGTTTCCGGACCGGCGGGTCTCGTCACTTCGTGGACGCCCAGGTCGGCCCCCATGACGGCTCCGCGACCAGCGGCACCGTGAGGGTCATCGCACGCTCCATCCGCGTCCGGACCGTCTCCGCGACCGCCTCGACCTCCGACTCGTCCACCTCGAGCACGAGTTCGTCGTGGATCTGCAGGATCATCCGGGCGGTCGGGTGCGCATCGGGGAGCGTGCGGTGAAGATCGATCATCGCCCGCTTGATGAGGTCGGCGGCACTTCCCTGCACCACGGTGTTGATCGCCATCCGCTCGCCGAGTTGACGCTCCATCGGGTTGCGGGCCGAGATCTGCGGAATCCGACGGCGGCGACCGAGGATCGTCGCGACCCAGCCATGGCGCTTCGCCTGATCGATGCACGCCTCGAGGAAGTCGCGGATGCCGGGGAACCGCGTCTTGTAGTCGGTGATGATCGCCTCCGCGGTCGGCACATCCATGTCGCCGCCCAGCCGGCGGGCGAGACCGAAGCCGGTGATGCCGTAGACGATCCCGAAGTTGATCATCTTCGCCGTGGACCGCATCGACGCGTCCACCTCGTCGAGCGGCACGCCGAGCACCCGGCTCGCGACCGCGGCGTGGATGTCCTCGCCCCGCTCGAACGCCTCGCGAAGACCGGCGTCGCCGGAGAGGTGGGCGAGCATTCGAAGCTCGACCTGCGAGTAGTCGGCCGCGAGCAGCAGGCGACCGGGCGGCGCGACGAACGCCTTGCGGATGTCCCGACCGACCTCGGTCCGGATCGGGATGTTCTGAAGATTCGGCTCGCTCGAACTCAGCCGCCCGGTCGCGGTCACGGTCTGGTTGAACGACGCATGGATGCGACCGGTTCCGGGATCGATCGCATCCTTCAGCGCGACGAGGTAGGTGCCGACCAGCTTGACCAGCTGGCGGTATTCGAGGATGAGCCGCGGGATCGGCGACTCGATCGCCGGATCGTCGGCGAGTTTCTCCATGACCTCGGCATCGGTGCTCGGACCGGTCTTGCCCTTCTTGATCGGCTTGAGTCCGAGTCCGGGCGGATCGGCGTCGGGCGGATTGAAGAGCGCCGCCGCGAGCTGCTTCGGCGAGTCGGGGTTGAACGCGTGCGGGGCCGCATCGATGATGCCGCTCCGCAGATCGTCGATGCGACCCGAGAGCGCCTCGCGTTGCCGATCGAGCTCCTCGGGATCGACCGCGATCCCCTCGAACTCGAGATCGGCGAGGATCTCGACCAGCGGGAGTTCGGTCTCGCGATACAGCTCGACGAGCCCCTCGGCATCGAGGGCGGCGAGCAGGTGATCCTCGAGCCGCAGGGTCACGTCCGCGTCCTCGGCGGCATAGGGCCCGGAGACCTCCAGCGACACCTCACTGAAGAGCCGCTGATCGCGGCCCTTGCCGATCACCGCGGAGATCGGCACGCAGCGGCGTCCGAGGAGCGTCTCGGCGAGGGCATCCATGCCGTGCGACGCCCGGGTCGCGTCGTCCACGTACGACGCGACCATCGAATCGCCCGCGACCCCGCGAACCTCGACGCCGTGGGCCCGCAGGACGACGAGGTCGAACTTGAGGTTGTGACCGATCTTCGCGACCGCCGGATCACCGAGCAG
>JAUIHC010000045.1 GCA_030432455.1 Phycisphaerae bacterium
CCTCCTCGCCCGCGGCCACCGAGTCCGGGGGCACGATCCACGAGCCGTCCGGGCCCGCGAGGCACGAACCGCCCGCCTGCAGCAGGGCGGGGCGTCCGTCGTCGTCCGTCGCCGATCGCAGATCGGCAAGCTCGGGAAGGTCGTCGGGCAGGTCGTCGGCTCGCAGCACGCTGCATGAACTCGCCACGAAGCATCGGCCCTCCCGGGCGGCGACCCGGGTGAGCGCGTCGGTGTCGGCGGGTGCCCCGGGCCAGAGCATGAGGTGGAGATCGAGTCCGTCGGCCTGCAGCGCCGCCCGGGCCATCGGCATCCAGTTCTCCCAGCAGTTCAACGCCCCGACCCGGATGTCGTCCACGCGGCGGGTCCGCAGGCCGTGCCCGTCGCCCGGGCCCCAGCAGAGGCGCTCCTCGTAGGTCGGGACGAGCTTGCGATGGACATTCACGAGATGACCGTCCGCATCGATCCAGAACGCCGTGCAGTAGAGCGTGTGGCCGCCGCGATCGATGCCGCGTTCGACGCCGCCCAGCACCACCTCGATGCCGCGGACCGCGGCGGCGGCACACACCGATTCCAGATGACCGTGGATCGGGGCGACCGACTCCTCGACGTAGCGGGCGTGGATCGCCTTCTGTCGCGGGGCGTCGAAGGCGGCGCCGTCGGTGCGGCTCAGCCAGACCGGATAGCCGGGGACGCACGCCTCCGGGAAGACCACGATCCGGGCACCCCGATCGGCGGCCTCGTGGATGCGGGCGACGACCCGTCGCAGGGTCTCCGTGCGATCGAGAAGCGCCGGGCGGAACTGGACGATCGCGATCCTCACCCGCCGTCCTCCGGGCGGGCGCGGTCGGAGACCGCGCCGCTCGACGGCTTCGACCAGTCCACCCCGGGATCGTCGTGCAGCGCGCGACCGGCGAGTCGGATGCACCGGCGGCAGACGAGGGCCTCGGGCCGGATCGGGCTCTGGAACGCCGGATCCCGACGGGATTCGAGACACAGCACGCAGGTCCACGACGGCGGGCCGTCGGGGTCCTCGGCGGGAGGCGGGGCGTCGTCGAGACCGCCGTCCACGACCGCCGACCACGCCACCGACAGGCAGGGGCCGCAGATGCACGAGCCACGATGACCCTCGACCATCGGCAGGTCGTCGGACCACGGGCGTTCACAGAAGTCGCAGAGGATGTCCGACGGCAGCATGGCGTCGGGATTGGAGCCGGGTCGATGCATGGCCGCGTATCGTACGGACCCCATGGCCGCCGGTCCGTCCCTCGCCAACAAGGTCCAGTTCCTTTTCGGGCTGTCGGTGCTCGTCATCGTCTCGGTGACGCTTGCGCTGCCGTGGATCCTGACCGAGCGACTCGTGCATCAGAGCCAGCTGGAGGTCTCCCGACAACTCGCCGAGACATGGCTGGAATCACCGACCCGGCTCTCGGTGGGCGGGCCGATTCCGATCCGAGTCGTCCCCGCGGGGGAGATCGAGCCCGCCTCGCAGGGGTTCGCCGCGGAAGCGGTCCGGCGACTGCGGGCCGACGCCGCGATGGAGGAACTCTTCCAGCAGGTGCCCGAAGGCAACGAGGTGAGCTATCGCTATGCCCGGGCGCTGCGAGGGCCGGTCTGGCGGGGCATCGCGACCTCGAACGGCCTCGACCCTGGGACGGAGGAGGGCGAGGACGCACTCGGCGGGGTGCTGCTCGTCGAGCGTCCCAGCACGCTCGCGGCAGGGCAGCTGCTCACCAGTCGCATCTATCTGGTCGCCGTGGGCATGGGAGCGGTCGGCCTCTCGATCGCGATGTTCTGGTTCATTCTCAACCGGGTCATCCTCGGTCCGGTCCGGCGACTGCGCGACACCGCCGAGCGGGTCGAGCAGGGTGACTTCTCGGTTCGAGCCGCGATCCGCACCGGCGACGACTTCGAACAGCTCGCCGAGACCTTCAACCGCATGCTCGACGAGATCGAACGCACCGCGGAGCGACTCCGCAGCGTGAACGAGGCGCTCGACCTCAAGGTGACCGAACTGTCCGAAGCGAACATCGGCCTCTACGAGTCGAACCGGCTCAAGAGCGAGTTCCTCGCCAACGTCAGCCACGAACTCAAGACGCCGCTCAACTCGATCATCGGATTCGCGGAGCTGCTGGAGGAACTGGCAACCCGCGAGGAGAACGCCGATCCCAAGCGCCGCCGGTATCTCGGGAACATCATCGAGAGCGGACGTCGTCTGCTGGAGATGATCTCCGAACTCCTGCAGATGGCGAAGATCGAGGCCGGACGGGTCGAACTCTCCATCGCCCCCGTCTCGGTGATCGAACTGCTCGAAGGTCTTCGAGCGATCATGCGGCCGCAGGCGGGACGCAAGCGGATCGAGATCGAGGTGCACGCCGCCGCCGATCTGCCGACGATCGAGACCGACGCCGGCAAGCTTCAGCAGATCCTCTTCAACTTCCTGTCCAACGCGGTGAAGTTTTCACCCGATGACTCGGTCGTGATCATCGCGGCCGAGTCGTGGCGACGCCCCGACGGGGCGACCGGGGTGCGGTTCCGGGTCACCGATCACGGGCCGGGCATCCCCGCCGACCTGCAGGAGACGATCTTCGAGAAGTTCCGGCAGGCCGACGCCAGCCACACTCGATCGCACGGGGGCACCGGCCTCGGCCTCGCGATCTGCCGCGAGCTCGCGGAGCTGCTCGGGGCGACGGTGGCGCTCTCGAGCGAAGTGGGATCGGGATCGACCTTCACCGTCGATGTTCCGCTGACCTGGCGGGAGCAGGAGCTGCAGCCGCTGATGGGGTGAGGGGGGTGACGTGGAGAATGATGGAGAATCGAACATGGGGACCGAGACATGGGGCGAGCGTCCGCCTCAGGTCATGAGTCGGGCGATGAGTTGGTCGGCACCCGGGATCCGGCGGCGAGGCATGGCGGCGTCGAGGACCTTCGGGAGCGGGTCGAACTCGGGACGGTCGAGGGCGAAGCGGACCACGGCCTCGGCGATCGTCGAGGGGGCGAGGCCGCCGTCGGGTGACCAGACGTCGTAGTCGGGCCACGCCAGCCGGAACTCCGAGCGGTGGAGCGCCCCGTCGCGGTCGATCCACTGAAGGGTCCAGATCGTGCCGTGGGGCGAATCACGTTCGTCGAGCAACTCGAACACGCGGCGTGTGTACCACATCGACTGGGCGGCCGACCGTCGCACCCGCGACTCCCGTACCATGCCCGCCTCCATGACCTTCCTTCTCGAGATCATCCGGCTCGGCCTGCGGAACCTGGCGCTGCACAAGCTCCGGTCCACGCTGACCAGCCTCGGGATCATCCTCGGCGTCGCCGCGGTGATCGTCGTGGTGTCCATCGGCGAGGGGAACAAGCAGGCGACGCTCCGCGAGATCCGGGCCCTCGGCGCGACCAACATCATCCTCCGCAGCCAGAAGCCGCCTCAGAGCTCGAGCGCCAGTTCGAGCACCAGCTTCGTGGTCCGCTTCGGGCTCGAGCGGCTGGATCTCCGGCGGCTGCAGGCGTCGCTTCCCGACGCCGAGATCATGGTCCCGTTGAAGGCCGCGGGATCGGAGATCCGACGGGGCAACGAACGCACGGTCAGCCAGGTCTTCGGCACCGTGCCCGCGCTCGCGAAGGCGGCGAATCTCCGGATCCGACCCGGCGGTCGCTACCTGGTGTCCGAGGACGTCGAGAGTGCTCGTCCGGTCGCGGTCATCGGCGCCGATGTCGCCGACCAGTTCTTCCGGCTGGAGGATCCGATCGGCAAGGACTTCCGCATCGACGATCAGGTCTTCCGCGTGGTCGGCGTTCTGGAACCGGTCGGCTTTGCGGGCGGGGCCGGAGCGGCGCTGGTCGGCCGCGACCTCAACAAGGACATCCACATTCCGATCACGACCGCGGAGCGGCAGTTCGGCGACATCGTGGTGCGGCGGGAGAGCGGTTCGTTCAGCGGCGAGGAGACGGAGATCGGGGAGGTCTACATCCAGGCCGCGACCACCGAAGAGGTGGTGGATCTCGCGGCCCGGGCGTCCCGCATCCTCGAGATCGGTCACCCCGACATGCGCGATGTGCAGGTGATCGTGCCGTGGGAACTGCTGGAGAACGCCCGCCGCACGATGCTGGTGTGGAACATCATGCTGGTCTCGATCGCGGCGATCAGTCTGCTGGTCGGCGGCATCGGCATCATGAACATCATGCTCGCGTCGGTGGTCGAACGGACCCGCGAGATCGGCATCCGCCGGGCGCTCGGCGCGACGCGGAACCACATCGTGGCGCAGTTCCTGGTCGAGACCGGATCGATCTCGACGCTTGGCGGCGTACTCGGGATCGGGGTCGGCGTGGGCATCTCGCTCGGCCTCGGTTCGTTCGTGCCCTGGCTGCTCTCGCTGCCCGCGTTCCGTGGCCTCATCGAGGGCGAGTTCAAACTCACTCCAATCATCACGCTCTGGTCGATCGTGGTGAGTTTCGTGGTCGCGGCGGGCGTGGGACTGGTCTTCGGGATCTACCCGGCGATCGTGGCGAGCCGAAAGGATCCGATCGAAGCGTTGCGTCATGATTGATTGAGCGCTCGGAGGGCCCGCAAGGGGCCCGTCCTCGCTTTCGAGATCACGGTCGGCGCGGCGGCGCCGCGCATGGCCGGATTCGCAAGCTGACCGGGGGGCTGCGCCCAGCCCGCCTCGCTTTCGAGATCACGGTCGGCGCGGCTGCGCCGCGCATGGCCGGCTTCGCACGCTGACCGGGGGCTGCGCCCAGCCCGCCTCGCTTTCGAGATCACGGTCGGCGCGGCTGCGCCGCGCATGGCCGGCTTCGCAAGCTGACCGGGGGGCTGCGCCCAGCCCGCCTCGCTTTCGCGGTAGCGAGTGATCTCTTCTGGCTCGCACGTTGACCGGGGGCTGCGCCCAGCCCGCCTCGCTTTCGAGATCACGGTCGGCGCGGCGTCGTTCGCCAACCACCAACGACCCATTCCCTACTTCCTCCCCCAGATCTCCACGTCGCCCCGACCCCAGTCCAGCCAGCCGGGGGTGCGAGCGATCACCCTGAACCCGGCGGCGTCGAGCGCGTCGAGCACATCCGCGGGCACGAGATCCGGGTAGAGCATGATCGCCGCATCCGGACCGACTGCGAGCGTGGCGGCATCGAGATCGCGTCCGAGGTTCGGGGCGTGGACGAGCGTCGGTCCTCGACCTTCGCTGTAGAACATCGCCACGTCGTCGCCGAGACCGATCGACCACGCCTTGCCGTCCGGCCCGACGAGTTCACGCACCTGCTCGACGCCTTCGCGGATCGGTTGCTTCGGCGGCAGCACCACGAGGGCGACGGTCCATGCCACCACCAGCACCACGCCCGCGAGGATCGCAGGTTCCGCCCGGCGTCCGAAGTGGCCTGCGCTCCGCAGCGCCGCCGCGATCAGCAGCGCGGTCGGCGGTACGAGGAACAGCAGGAACCGAGCGTAGATCCAACTCCCGCCCGCGATCGTGGCGATGACGCATACCACGCCGCCCGCGAGTCCCGCGTGGGCCGCGAGCCGCAGTCTCGGCCACCGCCAGGTCTCCGACAGACCGATGAGGAGCAGGCCCAGACCCGGGACCGCGGCCCACCACGTCCAGGAGCCACCGAGCTGCCAGACGGCGTGGAGGCCTTCGATCCCGAAGACGCCGGGCTCGTCGCCGTCGAGGGCGATGAACTCGGTCCGCTGCATGAGGATCCCGGGCAGCAGGGGCGAGAGCACGAGCAGCGTGGTCACGCCGCCGAGGGCGAGCGCTCCGGCCCATCCCCACGCCGCAGGTCGCTCGTCCCCTCGTCTCGCAACTCGGATCGCCCCGATCGCGGCGTGTCCGAGCGGGACGCACCCGAAGACGAGATGCGACCAGCACCCCGCCGCGACCGCGGCGGCATACCACCCGATCGCGCCGCGACGACCGTCGGCGATCCGCAGCCACTGGGTGGTCGAGACGATCGCGAACAGCATCATGAACGCGTACCCGCGGGCCTCGCACGACTCGAGGATCGCGATGGGCATCATCGCCATCACCATCGCGGCCACCAGGCCCAGTCGATCGTCGTCCACGGCACGCCCGAGTTGGAACATCGCGGGGATGCACGCGACGCCGGCGAGAAACGCCGGCAGTCGGATCGCCAGCTCGGCGTCGTGGGTCCCGAACGCGTCGAGCGACAGGGCGACGAGTGCGGAGTGCAGGGCGTGATTCGCCAGCGCGTGATAGTTCCCGAGGGCGGGGCCGGGGCCGTGCAGCGAACTGGAGATGAGCGCCGCGATCTCGTCGTACCAGAGGCTCTCGAGAAGCCGCGGAACCCGCAGGACGATCCCGAGCGTCGTCACCAGCACGAGCATGACCCTCGTCGAGGTGGCGAGGCCGGGGCCGGGGGCGGCCGGAGACGGCAGTCGATCGGTGAATCGACAACGCAAGGCGGGAATCGCGACCCACCCGATCGCCGCGACAACGGCGGCGACCCGCAGCATCCTCACGCCGTGCAGGGTGTCGTCGGGCACCCGTCCGAGACGCTCGACCCGGATCGGATGCGAGAACCAGGAGACCCAACCGTCGGTCGAGACGCCGAACGCGAGCCCGAGAATCAACACCGCGACGGCCCCACCCGTCAGGAGCAGCGGGTCTCGCCACGCGGATCGGTCGATGGGGGCGGGCGTCGTCACGGTCCGCGAAATCTACCCGGCCGGGGGGACGCCATGATCGGATGACGGGATCGGCACGAGAAGAGGCGACCCCGCGTTCGCGGGGAACGCGGGGTCGCGTGCGTGCATGGGGATGTCGGTCGCGATCAGCGGCCGGTCGAGCCGGTCACCGTCACGGAGTCGAACTTCACGTTCTCGATGATCGAGATCGGCGCGGTGAACGTGACATACCGCCGGTCGATCACCGCGTCGGGACCACCGGCATCGGCTCGCGGCCGAGTGGTGGCCCGTCGCGTTCGCTGCGGGGCGAACGGATAGCCGCCGATCTGTCGTTGGATGTAGTCGGGGGCGCGGATGATCAGCACGCCTTCGAAGTACCGGATCGTGGCGGCGTCGCCACCGTTGTCCACCCAGGCGTCGGGTTCGATCGTCTCCAGAATGATGTCCACGAGCTGCTGGACCTTCTCGTCCTCGCTCATCCGCTCGGGCTCCTCGCCGGGGTTGCCGAAGGGGGCGCCGCCGCCGCCGCCTCCGCCGCCGGCACCACCGCCACCTCCACCGAAGCCGCCGCCGCCGCCACCACCACCGAATCCACCGCCGCCCCCGCCGAATCCACCGCCGCCGCCACCCGCACCGCCGCCACCGGCACCGCCGCCCTGATTGAGCGACGAGTTGAGGTCGAACTCGGGGGCGTTGTCGAAGCGGGGGACCTCGAAGAGGAGGTCGCGGATCGGATACATCCGAAGTTCACGAGCCGCGGGCACGGAGAGCCGCTCCTTGGTGCCGATCTCGATGTAGCCCTTCCGCAGTTGCCAGGTGCACGGCTCGAGGTCGGCGCACTGCTCCAGCATCCGCTCGATGACGGTGAGTGCCGGGGCGGCCTTGGCCTCGAGCGTGATCGGTGTGTCGGGATCGATGCCGAAGCCGGAGCGGTCGTCGTTGTAGCGGACCACGAGATCGACGCCCATGAGTTGCTTGACGTATGCGAAGGCCTCGCGGGCCGGCGTCTCATCGAAGTTCACCGTGAGGTCGGCGTAGAGCAGGGCGCCCAAGAGAGCGCCCTGGCTGGTGTCGTTCCGGGATGCGGCCTCTCGCTGGCGGGCCACCTCGGCGATGCGATCGGAGAGGTTCTGGGCCGACGCGGCGGACGCGATGAGCGGCAGCGTCATCGCGGCCAGAAGGGCGGGGCGGCGGTCGAGTCGTCGAGGCATGCGAGTGGCTCCGGTCGGGCGCCTTGGGGGAGAGAACGGGGCGACGCCGTTCAGTCTTTCGACGAGTATACGGAAGGGATCCCGAGATCCCGCCCGACTTCCCGGGGAACGCCTCCGGCGACCGTCAGGGCGTGGCCGCCGGGTGGTCGTCTCCGGGCCTCGAAGTCCCGATCGATCCGTCAAACAGGACCTTGGAGGAGATCCACGGCGATGAGGGCCACGGCGGTCGCGATCAGCGGCTGTCGAGGGTCCGCGGGTCCGGCCTGCACGCCGCCGTCGGCTCGGCGACCGAAGGGCAGGTCTGCCGCCTCCTCGGGCGTGGTCTGCAACTGGCGAAGGAATCGGATCAGACCCGCCAGTCCCCGTTCGGCCCGGCCCCGCCCCTCGGGATCCTCCTCCGGGATCGTCCGAAGCGCGGCCATGCCGAGGAGCAGGCGAAGGCACCGGGCGTCGGAGACCTCCTCGAGCCCCGCCCGAAGCGGGATCGATCCGTCCAGATCGCTGTCTGGAACATCGATCTGACGGGCCAGCAGGGAGTCGCGGACGGCGCGAAGCGAGTCCACCCGTGGCCCCGGTTCGCCGTGTCGTCGCCACCACGCCAACTCGGCGAGGCACAGCCAGTCGAACGCGGCCAGCACGTCGGGCAGCGAGCGGCAGGCGGTCCAGGCGTCGTCATAGGCAGCGTCGAACCGGTCGTCGGGGACCAAGGACCCCGACTGGAAGCCGATCGCCGCCGCCCGTCTGGCCCGCTCGCCGGGGCCATTCGACGGCACCTCGGGCGAGGAGTCCAGCCGGTCGAGCCAGGCCTGACCGATCTCCGGCCTCCCGTGGGACGCGGCGAGCAGGGCCAGATCGACGACCGCGGGGGTGATCGATTCCTCGGGGAGTTCCTCCGGGCGAGGCACCGTGGTCGATGCCGGATCCACCTGCGACAGCGCCCAGATCCCGAAGAGTCGATCGATGAGCTCCGCCTCGATCGGATCGTGACTGCCGCCGATCGGATCGAAGTCGCCGAGCCAGGGGCGGATCGCCTCCGAGTTCGACGGATCGGGAGCCGGTTGCCAGCGGGTGAGGCGGCCCTTCAGCGACGCGGAGATCGCCGGAAGCCCGTCATCGAGGTCCGGGGAGCGGGGGATGTGCGAGCCGAGCCGCATCCGGATGGAGGGCGTGCCCGTGGGTGTGGTCTGCCCGAGCCGAAGGGTCTCGAACCGCTCGAGCCGCACGCTGTCGATGCGGCGGAGGTCGGGGAGATCCTTGGGGGGAAGGCCGACCTCGTCGAGGAGTCGGATGAGCGTGCCCGCCGTGCCGTCCGCGGTGCCGGTGGAGAGCATCCGCCCGGGCAGGGCGAGCGACGATGTCTCGCCGCGGACCACCGCCACCCCGTCGATGCCCGGTCGCAGGCGCCGCGCCGCGGCGGCCAGCGTGCCGCCGACGAGCGGCTGTCGCGGCCCGGCAAGCTCCAGTTCCAGGCAGAGTCGCGCCCCCGGCGCGGATCGCCAGGGTTCGGGAAGGCGTCGAATGGTGCGATCACCGAGAGCCTGGGCGAGGGCCCGACCGAAGGCCCGGCGAACTGCCAGATCGTCGCCGCCGGGGTCGAATCCCCGACCCACCACTCGACCGTCGAGCCGCAACAGCACGCCCACCGCCGAGAGATCGGCGATCGCGAAGCGTGCGGCATCGTCGTCCGCCTCGGGGACCTCGCCGGTATCGAGCCATCCCCGCGCGCCCATCCAGGCCGGAATCACATCCTCGAACGCCGGGAGAACCGAGTCGTCTTCGGCAGCCGCGGCGTGGGCCGGCGGGACGGTCGAGACAGCCATCAGGATCACCGCCAGCAGTCGGATGGCCCGGGTCCGAAAAGAACCCCGGGCGTGGTTCACCAGGCCGGATCGGAGATGGTGGAATCGGGTCGTGCGGGGCATGAGCGAGAAGGAGGGGCGGTCCATGCCGCGACGGAGTTGCGGGCGGAGGATGACGGCGCACCTTGTGGGTGAACAATCGAAGATCGGAGAATACCCATGCTCGTCGCCCAGCTCTTCTCGCTCTCGTCGCATCGACGTCGAATGCTTCTGCTCACCTGCCTGACCTTCATCGCGATGTGTTGAATCGCGTTCATCCGTCTCTCACTCCCCCCGAGGCTCCGAGTTGGAGCCTCCCCGACGACACGCGGGCCCGTCCTCATCAAGGACGGGCCCGCGTCGTGTTCACGCTCGTGGCGCCGGCATCCGACGCTCGATCGAGGATCAGAAGCGGATCTTGTCGGTACCCATGGCCCCGTGATCATCCATGCCACCGCGACGCGGCGACGGGGACTCGAAGCCGGACGGACCACCGTCGGAATAGTCGGTGGTGTCGTTGCCGCCCCACTGGGCCCGCTTGAGGCTCAGACCGATCTTGCGATCGTCGGTGTCCACGCGGAGGATCTTGACGTCCACCTCGTCGCCGACCTTGACCACGTCCTGCGGGTTCTCGACCTTCTGGTCGGAGAGCTCGGAGATGTGGAGGAGGCCTTCGAGATCATCCTCGAGCTCGACGAAGACGCCGAAGTTCGTGATCTTCGTGACGTGACCCTTGACGATCATGCCCGGCCGGTACGCGGTCGGGATCGCCTCGATCCACGGATCCTCGGAGAGCTGCTTGAGGCCGAGGCCGACACGCTGCTTCTCCTGATCGACCTCGATGACCACGCAGCGGACGGTCTCGCCCTTCTGGAAGATCTCGTTGGGGTGCGCGACCTTCTTGGTCCACGAGATGTCCGAGACGTGGAGCAGACCGTCGATGCCCGGCTCGATCTCGATGAACGCGCCGTAGTTGGCGAGGTTGCGGACCTTGCCGTCGATGATCGTGCCCGGGGGGTACTTCTCGGCGACGAGTTCCCAGGGGTTGACCTCGGTCTGCTTCATGCCGAGCGAGATCTCGAGCTTCTCCTTGTCGATGTCGAGCACCACGACCTCGACCTCGTCGCCCACCTGCACGCACTCGCTCGGGTGGTTGATGCGACGGGTCCACGACATCTCGGAGATGTGGACGAGGCCCTCGATGCCCTCCTCGATCCGCACGAACGCGCCGTAGGTCATGAGGTTGACCACGGTGCCGGTCACGCGGCAGCCGATCGGGTACTTCTGCTCGATCTCCTCCCACGGCGACGGCTCGAGCTGCTTGAGTCCGAGGGCGATCTTCTCCTTGTCGCGGTCGATGTTGAGGATCTTGACCTCGATCTCCTGACCGATGCGGACCATCTCGCTGGGATGGTTGACCCGGCCCCAGCTCATGTCGGTGATGTGCAGGAGGCCGTCGATGCCGCCGAGGTCGATGAACGCGCCGAAGTCCGCGATGTTGGTCACGCGGCCCTTGACGACATCGCTCTCGGAGATGTTGCCGAGCAGCGTGCGCTTCGCCTCCTCGCGCTCCTCCTCGACGAGCTTGCGACGGCTGATGACGATGTTGCGTCGCTCCTCGTCGATCTTGAGGATGACGGCGCGGACGTTGCGGCCGATGAACTCGCCGATGTCGCTGGGACGACGGATGTCCACCTGGCTGGCGGGGAGGAAGACGGGCACGCCGATGTCGATCAGCAGGCCGCCCTTGATCTTCCGCATGCACTTGCCCTCGACCACGTCGCCTTCGGCGCGGGTGCGGAGGATCTGCTCCCAGCCGCGGATGCGGTCGGCCTTGCGCTTGGAGAGGACGACGGCGCCGCTCTCGTCCTCGGTGCTCTCGAGGAGGACCTCGACGGTGTCGCCGATCTGCAGATCGGCGCCGGCCTCGTCGAACTCCTGCTTGTCCACGAGTCCTTCGCTCTTGAGACCGACATCGATCACGACGTAGTCGCCGGCGAAGCCGATGACCTTGCCGTCGAGAATCGTCCCGGCGGAGAACTGCTCCATGTCGTCGCCGAGCAGCGCGTCCATGTCGCCTCCGGCGACCTGGTCGCCGAAGGCGCCGCGGAGCATGGTTTCGGCCTCGGTCTCGTCGAGTCCGAGGTCTTCGATCAGGTTGTAGTCGACCATGTGGTGGGGGTGGGCCGGCTGGGGCCGTCCTCAGGGACGGCGACCGGCAGGAAAGGGACGGTGTGGGGGCGGTGTCGGCACGCGCCGACGGAAACCGCTCGCCGCCACGGAGTCCCGTCCGCTGCGGCGAATCGTTCAGTATACGGCCTCCGATCGCCGAACATAGGGACGGACGACAAGGAATCCGCGACTCCGGACATGGCTGCCTCCCCTCACAACCCCTCGAATCGTTCCAGATGGCTCGCTTTCGGGCCCGGTCTTCTCTTCGCCGGGGCCGCGGTGGGGGTGTCCCATCTGGTCCAGAGCACCCGCGGGGGCGCCGAGTTCGGGTTGATGGCGGTGCTGATCGTCGCGGTCAGCTGTCTCGTCAAGTGGCCCGCCTTCCGATTCGGGCCTCTGTATGCGGCTCTGACCGGTGACACGCTGCTCGATGGTTATCGGAGACGAGGTCGGTGGACCTTGGTGGTCTTCGGTCTGATGACCCTGGCGATCTGCTTCACCACCCTCGCCGCGGTCACCTCGGTCACCGCGGGGCTGCTGCTGAACCTGATCCCCGGGGTGTCCGACGCGTTGGAGAACCTTCCGGGGCCCCTTGGGCGGAATGTGACCGGGTTCGTCTCGCTCGCCATTCTGGGCGCGGTCGCGGCTGCGCTGTTGAGCGGCGGGTATCGGATCCTCGATCGGGCGATGAAGCTGGTCATGCCGGTTCTCGCCGTGGCCACCCTGCTCGCGGCGGTGGTCGCGCTTCCCGCCCTGGTCGCGGCCGGCGTCGGCGATCCGGGGGCGTTGGCCGAACCCGACGGGCAGCGGATGGCGGTGGCCATGATCGGCTGGATGCCCGCACCGATCGACATCGCGGTGTGGAGCTCGATCTGGACCCTCGCCCGGGCGAGGACGACCGGACAGCGGGGCACCACCGACTCGATCCTGCTCGACTTCGATGCGGGGTACCTCTCGACCCTGATCCTCGCGATCGGGTTCGCGATGCTGGGGGCCGGTGTGATGCACGGCCGGGGCATCGCGTTCGAGAGTTCGTCGGTGGCCTTCGCGGGCCAGGTCG
>JAUIHC010000490.1 GCA_030432455.1 Phycisphaerae bacterium
CATCGACGGGCTCGACGTCGTGGACAAGATCGCGGGCGTGGACATCGACGCTCAGAGCGGCGCGCCGACGGGCGAGATGCCGCGCATGACCGGCGGCATCCGGCCGGTCCCGTCCAACGGCTGAGCCGGCGACTCCGCCAGAATCCGACATCGATCGCGACGGCGCCGATTTCCACCGCGGAATCGGCGCCGTCGCGCGCCGATTCCGCATGAGGAGGTGTCCCTCGGAGAATGTCCGTCGGCAGCCCGGGCCAGGTCGATCGGGACGCGGTACGAGTCTCGACGGTGTCTCGGCCATGTCGTAGGCTGTTCGCAGGACGACACGATCAGGCGACGGAGTTGATGACGAGTCGATGAAAGAGATGACCTCCGAGCGAGTCGATGGCGATGGCGGAGCGGGACCGTTCGGCCCTCGCTATCGCGTGGTGAGACCGTGTGGCCTCGGATCCGAGGAGGCGGTCGTGGTCGAGGACCTTGCCGCCGGGGGACGCCGGCGTCGTCTCCGGGTCGTGCCCGACACGCCCGCGATCCGATCCGCAGTCGAGTCCGCCCGCCGGGTCACCCACGATCGGATCGTCGGAGTGCATCGCGCCGAGCCGTCCGAAGACGGGCGACTGCTCATCGTCACGGATCCGATCGAGGGCGAGTCGCTCGCGGGGAGGCTGCTCCGGTTGGGGCCGCTCCACGAGACGGTGATCGTGAGACTCATGACCGCGATCGCTCGTGGCCTCGACCAGGCGCATGCGATGGGGGTCGTCCACGGCGCCCTCGACGCGGGGGCCGTGCTGGTGGGCGAGGACGGCGACGCGATGCTGCTCGGTCTCGCGGTGGATGCCGCGGTTCGCTCGCCCGAGTCGATGTCCGCCGGTTCGACGGGCGAGGACGTGCGGGCCTTCGCCGCGATCCTCCTGCACGCGCTGAACGGCGAGCCGCCCGCCCGATCCGCGAACGTGGACGACATCGCGGCGTGGACCACGCGGTCCGAGGAGGCCGACGACCCACCGCTTCGCCGAGGAATCCGGCGGGCCGCGCTCCGGGGACTCGAACACGATTCCGACCGGCGCCCGCGAACCTGCGGGGAACTCATGGCCGGGATCGACGCGGCCGTCGGTGCGATCGCCGCCGGTTCCTCGGGGCCTTCGGCGGATCCGTCGGGCGTTGGGACCGATGGCGAGAAGCGATATCAGACGCCGCTCGATCTGCTCGAACTCGAGTCGGAGCTGGCGGAGATCGTGCCCCGGAAGTCCCGGCTTCGACTGCCCGAGCACGACGCCATCCGGTCGCGGTGGGAGAAGGGTGAGCACTTCCTGTCGTCGGGGGGCGTCTACAAGCAGCTTCAGCACTGGGAGCCGGCAGGCAAGGCTCTCGGGCAGGCTGCGGGCGAGTTCCGCGCGGCGCTGGCCCTCGACCGTGGACTGGCCACCGCACGCGAGACTCGGGCGAGGTTCGGCGAGCGGCTGGTGGCGATGCGGTGGCCGGATCACCCGGCGTGTCGCGAGTCGCGGGCCCGAATCGAGGCCCTGCTCGACGAGGAACGAGGGCGGTGGCCGGAGGACTGGGAGGAAGGCCGATTGGACGGCCTCGAGAGCACCCTCGCGGTGGTGTCGGACCTTCTCCATGAGGCCTCGTTCCTGAATCGAGCGGTTGCGTCGGCCGCGGAACTTCGCGACGCCTGGTCCCGAGTCACGACCCGGGTCCCCGATCGGACGCACGATGCGCGGTACGCCGAGGAGATCCGCGACCACACGGCCGCGGGGCAGCGGGGCGAGGCGGCCTTTGAACGCGGCGACTTCGACGTGGCGGGTGGCATCTGGGCGGCCCGGGTCGATCGGCTCGGCGTGGTGCTCGGTCGCGAGCACGCCTCTCACGATGCGACGATGGCCGCGCGGCAGCGATTCGACGACGCGATCAGCCGGGCTCCGAAGTCGCGTCCGATCTCGACGGTGCTGCGGCAGGCGCTCGATGCGCTGCTCGCCGAGTCGGATCGGGTCGAGAATGAGCTCGTGGCGACCGGTCGCTTCGTCGAGGCGACCGCCGGGTGGTCCGAGGCGGCGGCGTCCATCGGTGGTCTGGTGCAGGACGATGTCGCCCGATTCGGACGCATGGAGACGGCGCGGGAGGCGTACGAGACATCGGAGGCCGCCGGCCGCCCCGCCCGAAGGACCTGGTCCCGACTGGCGGAGGAATTCGAGCAGATCCGGGGGCTGGCTGCTCGAGCCGCGGCGGACCGCGAGGGCGGGGAGTTCGCAGCCGCGACGGAGGCCTGGACGGCGGCGAGGGAGCGTCTGGAGCGGGCCTTCCCGCTCGATGTCGAGCGACACCGTGAAGCGATCCTCGCCTGCGAGCGATACGACCGTCGTGTCGCGTCGATACCGCAGCGGGTGATCGA
>JAUIHC010000046.1 GCA_030432455.1 Phycisphaerae bacterium
CCCCCGCTCGACGCTCCAGCCACACTGCGATGCCGCCCACGATGCCGAAGAAGATCGCGCCACCGAGGCCGCACATCGCCCCGAGCACCGGCGTGAACGCCTGTTCGAGCGTCTCGACCTCGGACTGATCGAGCACGAGGATCTCACCGACCGCCTGGCCGACCTCGCCCTCGCCGAGTTGCAGACTCACGTCGTACGAGCCCGCGGTCGGGATCGTCGCGGCTGCGACGAGCACCGCGGCGGAGGAGCGTCCGGGCCGGGAGGACGGCAGGTTCGCACGCTGCGTCGGTTCGTGTTCGATCTCGACGGCGGCGCCGTCGTCGCCGGTCACCGTCAGGTCGAACACCATCTCGCCCGACGCGAGGTATCGCGTGCCTTCGAACTCCGCGTCGGTCAGGTACGCCACGAAGATGCGTCCGGCGGGAAGCTCGAACCGGTCGTGTCCGGGTGCGAGGAAGCGATGGGCGGCGGTGTCGGTGGTCATCCGGGTCGCGATCGCCTGACGCGCCGCGAGCAGGTCGGACCACGGCGCGATGATCGCCGAGACCACGCCCGTGATCGCGCACACCGCCGCGATCAGCAGCAGTCCGCGTCCGAGTCCGCTCCGTCGCGCCCGAGCCCGGGCGGAGACCATCGGCGATCCGGTGTGATCGTCGGTCATGACGCACCTCCGTCCGGCTGGGTCTCGAGGTCGAAGACGAGGTCCATCGGCGTCCACCAGCCGCCGTCGCCGGGGTCGGCGGTGGGAATCCGCTGCTGGTACGACCGCATGAGGTCGTCCCAGGCGCGACACCGCGGATCCTCGGCGTACGACTGGTAGTCGCGGGTGGGATCGAAGCCGTCGGGGGCCTCGTAGATCATGAAGAGCCGGGGGCCGGTTCGCCAGATCCGCATCCGTTGGATGCCGATCGCCCGCAGGCCGCGGACCACCTCCGGCCACGCGGCCTCGTGATGTCGCTCGTACTCGGCGATGCGGTCGGGATCGTCGATGAGATCGAGGGCCTGGGCGAAGGTCGGCACGGCGGGTTCCGGGAGGAGCGGGTTCCGAGAAGAACGGGATCCGCAGGATACGGCCGGAGGTCGACGGGATCGCGGCCGACGGTCGGTACCATCGAGCCATGACTCCGCCGAGCCGATCCTGCGTCGATCTTCTCGTCCTCACCGCGTCGGATGCGCGGCAGGCGGGCATCTACGAGCGGGTGGTCGGCGGTCTGGTGCGGGACGGCTCGATCGCGGCGAGGGAGCTGCTCGTCGTGCCCGATCCGGGCGGGCGACGGGTCGGTTCCGGCGGGGCGACGCTCGAGGCCGCGGTCCGTGCGGCGGAGCATCTGACGGCAACGCTCGGTCGCGGGGCCGCCGGGCTCGAACTCGACGCGATCTTCGCCGGCCGACGGGTGCTGGTCGTCCATTCCGGGGGCGAGAGTCGGCGATTGCCTGCCTTTGCGGCGGTAGGCAAGGTGCTCATGCCGCTCGATCCGCACGGCTCGCGGGGCGGCCCCCGCACCATGCTGGAAGCGATCGTCGAGACGATGGCCGCGACGCCGTCCGACCCGGCAGGGCAGTTCGCGATCGCGACCGGCGACGCCCTCGTCGATCTGACCGGCGTGGACTTCGCGGGCCCCGGCGTGATCGGCGTCGCACAACTCGACTCGATCGAGCGGGGATCCCGTCACGGGGTCTTCGTGGCCGATCCCGACGGCGGCGTGCGGGACATGCTGCAGAAGCCCGATGCGGACGAGGCGCGGGCCGCAGGGGCGATCTGCCGCGGACGGCGGCTGCTCGTGGACACCGGCGTGCTCTCGCTCGATCCCGAGGCGGTGGCCCGCTGGCTCGCGGCGGCGGGCGTGCGTCGTCGCGGCCGAGAGATCCGCGTCGAGGCCGAGGGGCTCCTCGCGGGCGTCCGCACCGGAGTGACGGGGCCGGTCGAGCTCTACCACGAGGTGCTCAAGGCGATTCCCGGGGATGTGTCCGCGTCGGACTTCAATCGGGTGGTCGGCGGACCGGCGTCGAGTCCGAGACGGCGACGGCTCGCGGCGTGGCGACGCGGCGTGCGGGGCATGCCGTTCTCGGTCCGCATCGCCCGGGGTGATCCGTTCCTCCACCCGGGCACGACCCGCGAGTATCTCGACATCGTGGCGCATCCCACGACGCCCGTCGTGCTCGGGTCGAGCACCGGAACCGCGTCGCTGGGCGAGTCGGTGATCCGGTCCGGGGGCGTGGTGATCGAGTCGTCGACGCTGGACGGCCTCGTGCCGACCCTGCGAGGTCGCAATCTCGTCGTCGGCGTGCCGACCCTCGGTGCGATCGACCTCGAGCTTCATCCCGGCGAGTGCGTCTTCATGCTCCCGGTGCGGGATCGGGCGGATCGCCCTGCATGGTTCGCGGTCGCGCATCACGAGCACGACGACTTCAAGACGCCGGTCGCGGGAGGGGGGACCCTCGGCGGCGGGCCGATCGAGTCGCATCCGGTCGCCTCGTGGATCGCTGCCGGACTCGACGACGCGGCGGTGTCGCTGCGCGAGCTGCCGCTGTGGACCGCCGGGCGTCCCACGGACGCGCTTCAGCACGCGCTCGCGGTGCTTCGTGGCGGGGCGCGGGCGGGGCAGGGGCGCTGGTCGCTGGCGGAGGCGCTCGATCGCGTGGACATCGAGCGGTTGCTTGCGCATCGCGATGCGGGCGGTCGGGCGCATGTCGAACGGCACGCCGCGACCGCCGTCGCCCGCGATCGGACTCTTCCGATCGAGGCGATCGCCGGGGCGATGTCGCCCGAGGCGGCGGGCCGCGTCGCCGATGCGATCGCGGCTCATGCGGCCACCCGCGATCATGGCGAGGGGGCCCGGCTGCTGGCGGCGGCGAGTCGGCTCGACCGGTACGCGGGCCGCGGGGACGGGCTGCCCAGGATGCGTGACGCCCTGGGGCTGGTCGGCGAGCAGGTCGCCGGGCCGGTCGGCGTCGTGGACGACGGCCGGGCGGCCTGCGTCTTGCCCGATCAGGCGGTCTGGTGCGCCTCGCCGGTCCGACTCGATCTCGCGGGCGGATGGAGCGACACCCCGCCGATCTGCGTGGATCTCGGCGGTGCGGTGGTCAACGCCGCGGTGCTGCTGCACGGCAAGCAGCCGCTGCAGGCGGTGGCGAAGCTGCTCGACGAGCCGAAGATCGTCGTGCACAGCGTCGATCTCGGGGCGAGTCGCACCTTCACCAGCACCGAGGACCTGCTCGGGCCCGCGGATCCCGGTGACTGGACGACGCTTCCGCGGATGGCGCTGCGACTGGCGGGCGTCACGCCCGCCGACCCCGCGATGCCGCTGGCCCGGCGACTGGAGACGCTCGGCGGCGGACTGGTGCTGACCCTCTACTCCGCGGTGCCGAAGGGATCGGGGCTCGGGACCAGCTCGATCCTCGGCGCGACGGTGCTTGCGTGCCTCGATCGACTCTTCGCCGCTCGGCTGGACCGGGACACGATCGTCGAGCGGACCAGCGTGCTGGAGCAGCTCATGACGACCCGCGGGGGCTGGCAGGATCAGGTCGGCGGCGTCTTCGGCGGCGTGAAGATCGCGCGGACCGCCCCCGGCTCGGTGCAGCGGCCCGAGGTCGAGGCGATCCATCCGCCGCCGGGGTTCGTCGAGGAGCTCGAGGCGCGGACCGTGCTGCTGTTCTCGGGAGAGAAGCGACTGGCCCGCGACATCCTCGAGAAGGTGGTGGGGCGGTATCTGGCTCGCGAGCCCGAGGCGGTGCGGATCGTGCATGCGCTCAAGCACGGCGCCGAGGCGATGGCGGATGCGGTTCGACGCGGCGACTTCGACGCGTTCGCCGCCCGACTCGGCGACTACTGGGCGCTCAAGCGGTCCTTCGATCCGGCGGCGACCAACCCGCGGATCGACGCGATCGCGGACGCGCACCGCCGCGATCTCGCGGCCTGGGAACTCCCCGGCGCCGGGGGCGGCGGATTCCTCATGCTGCTCGCCCGCGACGCCGCGGCGGCCACGCGGATCCGTCGCCGGGTCGATCGAACGCCCCCGAATCCACTGGCCCGCCGCTTCCCGCTGGAGATCGACCCGGAGGGGTTGCGGGTGACGGTGCTGTGAGGGGATGGGGGAGGGGAATGGAGAAGGCTTGAGATTTGAGATTGGAGATTTGAGATTGGGGGCGGCGGGCTTCGCGAATCTCCTGCTCTCCTGATCACCTGCTCTCGCCGAAGGCGTGCCGCTCGACGGCAGGGGCATGCTCCGGTACGGTGGCAGGGTCGCCGGGTCGGCGGCCGTTTCTCTGGAGATCTCAAGACATGTCTCAGCCCGTCGATTCCGGTCGTCGCTCGTTCTGTGGTGGACTCGTCGGTGCCGCGGCCGCGGCGCTCGCCCCCGGCGTGCTCGCCCCGTCGGTCCGTGCCGCCGCCGCGTCGCTCGTGCCGCTGCCGCCGAACCCGATCTCGCTGGCCCAGTGGTCGCTGCATCGGGAGATCTTTGGAGGGAAGCTCGACCCGCTCCGCTTCCCCGAGGTCACCATGACCCGGTACGGGCTGGCCGGGTGCGAGTATGTGAACTCGTTCTACAAGGACTCCGTCGGGAAGGACGGCTACCTCGCGAATCTGAAGCGGGTCGCCGACGACCACGGCGTCACCAGCGTCCTCATCATGTGCGACGGCGAAGGCGCCCTCGGCGATCCCAACGAGGCGGGCCGGAAGAAGGCGGTTGACAACCACAAGCGATGGCTGGAGGCCGCGACGTTCCTCGGCTGCCACTCCATCCGCGTGAACGCCCAGTCGGCGGGAACCTGGGACGAGCAGCTCGACCGCGCCGCGGACGGACTGGCCATGCTCTCCGAGACCGCGAAGCCGTACGGGTTGAACGTGATCGTCGAGAACCACGGCGGCCTCTCGAGCAACGGCAAGTGGCTCTCCTCGGTCATGAGGAAGGTGGACATGCCCAACTGCGGCACGCTGCCCGACTTCGGCAACTTCGCGCTCGGCAACGGCGAGTGGTACGACCGCTATCAGGGCGTCACCGAACTCATGCCCTTCGCCAAGGCGGTCAGCGCCAAGAGTCGTCAGTTCGACGAGCAGGGCAACGAGAGCCAGACCGACTTCGCCCGGATGATGAAGATCGTCCGCGACGCGACCTACGGTGGCTGGGTCGGGATCGAGTGGGAGGGCGGATCGCCCGACGAGCACACGGGCATCCTGCTCACCAAGGCGATCCTCGAGAAGTGCGGCTGCGTGGCGGCCCGCACCGGGAACGGGCCGTTCGAGGTCGCGGCTCCGGAGAAGAAGGCCGGTGCCTGAGTCCTCGTTCGATCCGGCCCGACGCCGTGCGTACTTCCGCGCCAATCTCCGACTGATCGGCGGCCTGCTCGCGATCTGGGCGGTCGTGAGCTTCGGGTGCGGGATCCTGCTCGCCCCCTGGCTCGACCAGTGGATGCTGCCGGGCACCACGATCCCGCTCGGATTCTGGTTCGCCCAGCAGGGGTCGATCATCGTCTTCTGCCTGCTGATCGTCGTCTACGTCGTCGGCATGAACCGGCTGGATCGTCGGTTCGGCGTGTCGGAGGGCGACTGACATGGATGTGCAGGCCTGGACCTTCGTCATCGTCGGGCTGACCTTCGCCCTCTACATCGGCATCGCGGTGTGGTCCCGCGCCGGCTCGACCGGCGAGTTCTACGTCGCGGGCAAGGGGGTCTCGCCGATCGCGAACGGGATGGCGACCGCCGCCGACTGGATGAGCGCCGCGTCGTTCATCTCGATGGCGGGCATCATCGCGTTTCAGGGCATGGACGGCTCGGTCTACCTCATGGGCTGGACCGGCGGCTATGTGCTGCTGGCGCTGCTGCTCGCGCCGTATCTCCGCAAGTTCGGCAAGTTCACGGTGCCCGACTTCATGGGCGACCGCTACGGCTCGCAGGTGGCGAGATTCGTGGCGGTCGTCTGCGCCATCTTCGTCTCCTTCACCTACGTCGCAGGTCAGATGCGGGGTGTCGGGGTGGTGTTCAGTCGGTTCCTCGAGGTGGACATCACCCTCGGCGTCGTCATCGGCATGGGGCTCGTCTTCTTCTACGCCGTGCTCGGCGGCATGAAGGGCATCACCTACACGCAGGTCGCGCAGTACTGCGTGCTGATCTTCGCGTACACCGTGCCCGCGGTCTTCCTCGGGCTGATGGCGACCGGGAATCCGATCCCGCAGTTCGCGCTCGGGGGCACGGTCGCCGACGGGACCGGGCTTCTTCAGAAGCTCGATGCGACGCTCGTCGATCTCGGCTTCGCCACCTACACCGGCTATCAGAAGAGCATGATCGATCTGGTGTGCATCACCGGGGCGCTCATGCTCGGGACCGCCGGTCTGCCGCATGTCATCATCCGCTTCTACACCGTGCGGCGGGTGCGGGATGCCCGCTCGTCCGCGGGCTGGGCGCTCCTCTTCATCGCCATCCTCTACACCACGGCCCCGGCGATCGCGGTCTTCGCCCGGGCGAACCTGCTCGACACCGTGCCCGGAGTCGCGTACGCCGAGGCGCCGACCTGGGTCTCGACCTGGGAGGACTCGGGTCTGGTCGCCTGGATGGACAAGAACGGCGACGGCGTCGTGCAGCACGCGCCCGGGGCGGTCTTCACGGGCACCCCCGAGTACCTCGCCGCCGAGGACGGCACGCCGCTTCGCGGTGAACACGGGCAGCGGCTGCTCGGGAACCCGCCGACCGAGAGCGCGAACGAGCTCCATGTCGATCGCGACATCGTGGTGCTGGCGAACCCCGAGATTGCGGATCTTCCCGACTGGGTGATCGCGCTGGTCGCCGCGGGCGGACTCGCGGCGGCGCTTTCGACCGCGGCGGGGCTGCTCATGGTGATCTCGAGCGCCGTCAGTCACGACCTCGTGAAGCGAATGCTGCGTCCGGACATCTCCGAGAAGGGCGAGTTGACGCTCGCCCGCGTCGCGGCGGCGGTCGCGGTGGTCTTTGCGGGCTACCTCGGCGTCAATCCGCCGGACTATGTCGCGGCGGTCGTCGCCTTCGCGTTCGGTCTCGCGGCGAGCAGTTTCTTCCCGGCGATCCTGCTCGGGATCTTCTGGAACCGCATGAACGCCGCCGGCGCCGTCGCGGGCATGGTGGCGGGCATCGCGGCGACCACCGCGTACATCGTGTGGTTCAAGTTCATCGACCCCGCCTCGAACACCGCGGACCACTGGTTCCTCGGCGTCTCACCCGAGGGGTTCGGCACCATCGGGATGCTGCTGAACTTCGCGGTCGCGATCCCGGTCGCCCTGATGACCCGTCCGCCGTCGGATGAGATCCTCGCCATGATCGAGGACATCCGCGTGCCGATCGGGGCGGGGGAGGCGCACGAATTGTCGGGGTGATCTGAGAGAGTGGCGAGTCGACGGGAGAGAGGAGAACGAGGAGAGGAGAGCGGAGAGGGGAGAGGAGAGCGTGGAGCGTGGCGGTCAGTCGTCCGCCATCTCGAAGCCTGAGAACTCGAACGCCGGGCTGACCGTGCAGCTCACGAGCGTCCAGTCGCCGAGGCTTCGGGCCCGCTGCCAGTGGTGAGCGGGCACGATGCCCTGCGGGCGCTCGCCGGCGTGAAGGTCGGTGCCGAGGTGGATGGTGGTGTCGGCGGTCGGGGTGTCGCGACCGATCTCCAGATCGAGCGGGGCGCCCGCGAGGTGATGCCAGATCTCCACGGCATCCACCCGATGCCAGCGGTTCTCCACATCTCCCGGCAGGAGAAAGTAGATCGCGGTGCCGTGTCCGCGTCCGCCGTGGGCGGGGGAGTCGCGCCAGGTCTCCCGGTACCAGCCGCCCTCGGGATGGGGAGCCAGGTCGAGCGCCCGAACGATCTCGTCGGCGGGGAGGCGTGCGATGTCGGGTCGAGTGGTCATTCCGTCAGGGTACGATGGTCGTCATGGACGCATCGACGCCAGACGCAGACGTTGCCCCGGGAACTCCGCGTGAGACCGCGATTCCGCTGCTCTACGACCGGCACGCCCCGATGATCCGCGGCCTCGCCTGGCGGATGGCGGGCAGCGAGGACGAGGCCGACGAGATCCTTCAGGACACCTTCCTCGAGGCCTACAAGAGCTGGCACAACTTCGAGGGCCGCTCGAAGGCGAGCACCTGGCTCGGCGGGATCGCGATCCGGCAGTGGAAGCGGCGTCATCGACGCCGGGTCGGCGAACCGCAGCGGATGCCGTCGATCGACGACCTGCTGCCCTTCGGCGAGACGACCAGCAGCATCCTGCCCGGGCCCGGGGAGACGCCGCTCGAGGAGAACATCCGTCGCGAGGCTGCGACCGCGGTGCATCGGGCGATCCTGGAACTCCCCGAGGACTTCCGGGTGCCCCTCGTGATGAAGGAGATGCTGGAGATTCCGGTCAACGACGTGGCCGAGGCCCTCGGGCTCAATCCGCAGACCGTGAAGACGCGGCTGCATCGGGCGCGACTCCGCATCCGCGAGGCGCTGCGGTCCACCCTGCCGCAGTCCCCGGCGGTCGATCCCGCCTACGACCGGCAGACCTGCGTGGATCTCCTGCAGGCGAAGCTCGAGGCGCAGGACGCGGGCCGGTCCTTCCCGGTCTCCGACGACTTTCTCTGTGAGCGATGCTCCTCGGTCTTTCAGGAGCTCGATCTGGCGGTGGGCATGTGCCGGACGTGCGACACCCTCGCCCCCCGGCCGGAGTCCCGCAACCGGCTCTTCGCGGAGATGGGCGTCCAGAACGCCCCGGAGCCTCCCGAGCCCACCGAGGACTGCGGCTGCCCCTGACCACGACGACTGCCACCACGACGACCACTTCCCGGGAACCCCGGTCCCGATCCGCGGCACGCAGGTCGTCCGACCGACCGCGGCCACCGTCGTCGGTCATCCTCCGCACGCAGCCTCTTCGGAGACCACCGATGGCCATCGCCACCACCGACTCTCCCGTGTCCACCGCGACCGAGATCGATCCTCGTGACGCCCATCGCCTCTTCCAATCGGACGAGGCGATTCTCGTGGACGTCCGCGAACCCGACGAGCATCGCCAGGTCCATGTCGCCGGCTCGATGCTCGTGCCGGTCGGGACCCTCGATGTGAGCCGCATCCGGGCCGCCGCGGGCGACCGCCGCGTGCTCATCCACTGCAAGTCCGGTCGTCGGGCCGCCGATGCGGTCGCCCGGTACAACGCCGCCACCGGCACCGTGGCCGCCAACGTGGTCGGCGGCATCGAGGCGTGGGAGAAGGCCGGGCTCCCGGTCGTCCGCGACGTCAAGGCACCGCTCCCGCTCATGCGGCAGGTCCAGATCGTGATCGGACTCTTCGTCGCCGCCTTCACCGCCCTCGGGGCGTTTGTGAACCCGTGGTTCCTCGTGGTGCCGGCCTTCATGGGATGCGGCCTGCTCTTCGCGGGCATCACCGGCTTCTGCGGTCTGGCGACCGTGCTCTCCATGATGCCGTGGAACCGGGTGACCGGGGCCCCGATCGCGACGAGCTGTTCCACCGGATCCTGCTGACCCCCGATGCCCTTCCGGGCCATTCCCGAGACGCTTGTCCGACGGCCCGCGTCCTCTCTCGCCCCAAGCGAGAAGGGACGCGGGCTTCGTTAGAATCCGTCGGATGCACGCCACCCCGGATCCCGGTACCGACCTCGCCGCCTCCACCGCCAGTCGCTCGCGCGGCGCCTCGCGCCACGGAGCGATCCTCGTCACCGGGGCGGGGGGCGAGATGGGCCACGGTCTCCTCGAGGCCTTCGCCGCCGAGCGGGCCCGCCGCGAGGAGGCGGGCGAGTCCTTTCCCGCCGTCGTCGCGATCGACCTGCGGGAACTCCCCGAGTCGCATCGGGCGTTGTGCGACGAGTCGTTCGCGGGGGACATCTGCGACGACGCCCTGCTCGAGCGCATGCTGTCGTCGTTCGAGGTGGGGGAGATCTACCACCTGGCGGCGTTGCTCTCGACCCGCAGCGAGTTCGTCCCGGAGACCGCGCATGCGGTCAATGTCGGGGGCACGCTCAACCTGCTCCGACTCGCGGCGGCGGAGGCCCGCACCCACGGCAGCGCCGTCCGATTCTTCTTCCCGAGCTCGATCGCGGCCTACGGGGTGCCCGACCTGGCGACCAAGCGGGCCGCGGGTGCCGTCTCGGAGGATCAGTTCCTCCAGCCGCACACGATGTACGGGGCCAACAAGGTGAGCGGCGAGAACCTCGGGTTCTACTACGCGAATCACTACCGCAAGCTGGCCGCGGACCGCATGGCCCATCCGATCGACTTCCGCTCGATCCGCTTCCCGGGCATCATCAGCGCCGACACCGTGCCCAGTGGCGGCACCAGCGACTACGGCCCGGAGATGCTGCACGCCGCGGCCCGTGGCGAGCCGTACGCCTGTTTCGTCCGACCCGACGCCCGCATCCCGTTCATGACGATGCCCGAGGCGATCGGCGCGATTCGCACTCTCATGGCCGCCCCGGCGGAATCGCTCGGTCGGACCGTCTACAACATCCAGTCGTTCAACCCGAGCGCCGAGGAGTTCCTCGCCGAGGTCCGTCGCTTCTTCCCCGAGGCCGAGACGACCTTCGAGCCGGATCTCGCCCGGCAGTCGATCGTGGACAGCTGGCCCGAGGCGTGCGACGACGCGGCCGCCCGCGCCGACTGGGGCTGGGCGCCGACCTACGACCTCGCATCGGCGTTCAGCGAGTACCTCGTCCCCCGCATCCGCGAACGCTACGCCCGCTGACGGCCATCACGCCGACCTTCGATTCCCGCGACCCTCACACCGACCGGACCCGAGCGACATGACCACCCTCGACGCCAACGACGTCTTCGCCGATCGCACCGCCGCCACGCTCGCCCATCTGCAGGAGACGGGACAACTCAAGAGGCTCCAGACGATCGAGGGCCCGATGGGACCGATGGTCCGGCTTCGTGGTCACGGCGATGTGGTCTGCCTCTGCTCGAACAACTACCTCGGTCTGGCGAACCATCCCGAGGTCGTCGAGGCCGGTCTCGAGGGACTCCGCCGCTACGGGGCGGGCACCGCGAGCGTTCGGTTCATCTGCGGCACCTTCGACTGCCACGAGCGGCTGGAGAACCGCATCGCCGAGTTCCACGGCGTCGAGGCGGCGTACACCTTCACCAGCTGCTGGAACGCGAACGAGGCGATCTTCGCGACCCTGTGCGAGCCCGGCGATCTCATCATCTCGGACGAGCTCAATCACGCGTCGATCATCGACGGCATCCGGCTCGCGACGGTCATCAAGAAGGGCCTGCACAAGGGCGTCTACAAGCACAACGATCTCGAGAATCTCCGCGAGAAGCTCGCCGCGGCGAGGGCGAACCCCGAGGTCTCCGGCCAGATCTGGGTCGTCACCGACGGCGTCTTCAGCATGGAGGGCGACATCGCCGACCTGCCCGCCCTGCGGGGAGTCTGCGACGAGTTCGACGCGAAGCTCGTGGTGGACGACAGCCACGGCACCGGGGTCATGGGGGCGACCGGTCGCGGCACGCACGAGCACTGGGGCATGGACGGCTCGCGGATCGATCTCTTCACCAGCACCCTCGGGAAGGCGCTCGGCGGCGGGGCGGGCGGCTACATGGCCGGGTCGAAGGCGATGATCGAGCTCATGATCCAGCGTGGTCGTCCGACGCTCTTCTCCAACGCCCTCCCGGCCACGGTCGCCTGCAGCGCCGACAAGGCGATCGAGATCCTGATGAACGAGCCCGACCGGGTCGCCCGACTGCGGGCCAACACCGCGGCCGCTCGGGAGGGCATTCGCACCGTCGGCTTCGAGGTTCTGGAGAGCCCGACCGCGATCTGCCCGATCATCGTGCACGACACCGCGAAGGCGATCGCGATGAGCGCCCGGCTCCTCGAGCTCGGGGTGTTCGTGATCGGCTTCGGCTACCCGGTCGTCCCCGAGGGCGAGGCTCGACTCCGCTGCCAGATCTCCGCGGCGCACGAGGACGCGCACATCGCGACCTTCATCGAGAAGCTCGAGGTGCTCAAGGGCGAGTTCGCCTGAGCACCTGCTCGTCCTCGGCAGACCAGTTCATCACGAACTGGTCAACCACAGAGGTACAGAAGGTGATGAGGATCCTTGAACACGATGCGACCACCGCGCACCGTGCTCAAGCATGCACCAATCCCATCCTCTGTGTCCTCTGTGTCCTCTGTGTCTCTGTGGTGAGAAATCAGGATCGCGGAGGACGGCCGATTCCTCTCTCTACAAGACCCGGAAGAGCATCGGGTACCTGAAGAAGCCGCCGCTCGAAGCCTTCACGGCGCCGAGGATCGGGAAGACGATCCCGCAGATACCGAGGATGATGAACAGGGGGATGCCGATGGCCACGAAGAGGAGCAGGAAGCAGAGCACCGCCGCGATGATCTCGAAGATGAGCCAGTTCATGACCTCGCGGCCGTGGCGGTCGATCTCGGGATCGTCGCGCTTGACCAGCCACATCACGAGCGGGACCGCGATGCCGGCGATCGGAATCACGTACCCGGCGAACTGACTCAGATGCAGGAGGACGAGGTAGCCGCGGTCGGCCTCCGGAGCGACGCCCGAGGTCGAGGGGCCGAACGTCCAGTTCTCGTCGGCTCGCGGTGGTGCTGATCGGGGCGGGGGCGGCGTCGATGGACCATCGACCGCAGCCCATGGCTGCCATCGATCGGAGCCGTCGGCACAGACCTGCCAGTCACCGGGGGCGTCGGCGACCCGTCGGCGGATCTCCTCGCGGGTATACGGGCCCGCCGGATCCTGTCCGGGGAGGGCGAGCCACCATCGCTCCGTCTGATCGTTCATGAAGGACGCTCGTTCGTACGGGGTCGGGGAAGGCGGAACCGAGAACCATGGTCCAGGGTCCGCCCGCACCGCTCCGGACCGTCGATCGGCA
>JAUIHC010000491.1 GCA_030432455.1 Phycisphaerae bacterium
GATCGTGGCAGCGGGCGCAGCCGACGGTGAGTCCGAGCCAGACGGCGCCGGTCGTCTCCACGCGATCGACCGCGTACTCCAGCAGGTACTCCTCGGCGATCGCACCGCCCTCGTCGCTGGTGACGTGGTTGCGGTGGAATCCGCTGGCGACCAGTTGATCCAGCGTCGGATCGGGCACGAGGTCGCCCGCGAGCTGGTCGATCGTGAACCGGTCGAACGGCATGTTGTCGCGGAACGCGTTGAGCACCCAGTCGCGGTAGGGCCACATCTGCTTGCCCGCGTCCATGTGGATGCCCGCGGTGTCGGCGTAGCGGGCGAGGTCGAGCCACGGCGTCGCCATCCGCTCGGCGTAGCGGGTGCGGTAGGGCTCCTCGGTCATGAGCCGATCGACCAGTCGCTCGAACGCGTCGTGGGTCCGGGCGTCGTCCGCGATGAAGTCGTCGATCTCCTCGGGGGTCGGAGGAAGTCCGGTCAGGTCGAGGAACGCCCGGCGGCAGAGGGTGGCGGGATCGGCCTCGGGGTTCGGCTCGAGCCCCGCGTCGCGGAGGCTTCGGAGGACGAAGCGGTCCACGTCGTTGCGCGACCAGTCGTCGTCGTCCAGCGTCGGAACGGTGGGGGCCGTCGGGGGCTGGAACGCCCAGTGCGGTTCGTACTCGGCGCCCTGCTCGATCCAGGTCCGGATCGTCTCGATCTCGGCGGGGGTGAGCGCGGGCTTGTTCGCCTCCGGCGGGGGCATGACGTCGTGCGGATCGCTGGTGGTGATCCGCTCGAACATCAGCGAGGCGTCGGGATCGCCGGGCACGATGGCCGCGAATCCGCCACCGAGATCGCGGGTCGCATCCTCGAAGGTGTCGAGCCGGAGGTCCACGGCCCGGGTCTCGGGGTCGGTGCCATGACAGAGGAAGCAGCGGTCCGAGAGGATCGGCCGCACGTCCCGGCCGTATCGGACGGCGGCCTGCGGCGCCGGGGTGATCTCGCCCTCCGGGTTCTCGGTCGTGGTCGCCGACCACCCGACCATGACCAGAAGCGGAGAGACGGTCGCGAGCCCGAGGGCGGCGAACCGGACCAATCTGCGGGGCGGGGTGCTCATGAGGGTCAAGGATATGTCGCGGATCGCATCGATCCCAGCCCCGAACCCCATGCTTCCGGTTCCTTTCCGGCCGCGGCGGGTCTCCGAGGACCGGTCCCGCAGGCTGAATCCTGGCCGAATCGTGGTCGATTCGATCAGTTTTCGTGCGAGTCCGCGACCAAGGCGCCATACTCGTAGAACCGACGGCCGTCCCGGGCGTCCCATCCCCGGGACGTCGTCCGTCGATCCCGGTCCGCCCTCATGGTGGGCATGCGCTGTCTCCCCTTCTCCCCGTTCGGAGCCTGAATAGAAGATGCGACTTCCCACCGCGATCCTGACCGGTCTGGCGGCCGCCACTCTGGCGTCCGCCGCATTCGCCCAGCGTGCCCCGGCCCCCAAGGCCGACCTCGCCGGCCCCCCGGCCCCGAAGCCGTTCTGGGTCCACGATGACGGCACCATCGAGATCAACGATGCCGATGGGCGGCTGGTCTTCCAGTCGTGGGAGGAATATGTCGGCTCGGACTGGTTCCGCGACAACGGCCGTCGCTGCGGTCTGCCCGAGGACGGGCTCCGGCCGGTCGGCGAGGAGGAGCCGGGCGGGGTCGCCGGCGGGTCGCCGAACGACTGCAACTGCAGTCGGACCAACCCCAACGCGATCTACGACGCCGACAACGGCCCGCTCTACCGCATCCCGGTGGTCTGGCACGTCATCCAGAACTCCGCGGGCACGCAGGGCTACGTCTCCCCGCAGTGCATCGAGCGTCAGATCGAGATCCTCAACGAGGACTTCAACGCGATCGCCGGTTCCAACGGCGAGGAGGGCTGGCCGTGTCAGATCGAGTTCTTCCTCGCGACCGAGGATGAGAACGGCAACCCGACCGACGGCATCACCTACACCCAGAACACCAGCTGGTTCAACGACGGCGGGACGTACTACAACTCGCTGGCGTGGGACACCAAGCGGTTCATGAACGTCTATTCGAACACCGCGTCGGGGAACCTCGGCTATGTGCCCGCGCTCGGCTGCGAGAACATCGACGGTCAGAATCAGGACCGCGTGGTGGTGCTCTATCAGGCGGTCGGCAACTGCGCCACCATCGGGTCCTACAACCTCGGCCGCACCCTGACCCACGAGGTGGGGCACTACCTCGGCCTCTATCACACCTTCCAGAGCGGGTGTGCCAATGCGGCCAACTGCTACCAGAACGGCGATCGGATCTGCGACACCAACCCGCAGGGGTCGCCGACGAGCGTCTGTGGCAACAGCAGCTCCTGCGGATCGCCGCACAACAACCAGCGCAATTACAT
>JAUIHC010000492.1 GCA_030432455.1 Phycisphaerae bacterium
TCGCCCATGCCCATCGCCTCGCGACCGAAGGCGAGGGTTCCGAGGATGCGGACGCTCCAGACGATCGCCCCGCCGACGAGGAATCCGAGTCCCGATGCACCGAGCGTCGCGAGCAGCGCGGGCATCGCGGCATCCACCGCCACCCGTGCTCCGAGCAGTCCGCCGATGACGCCCCCCAGCACGATCGGTGCGAGGAACAGGATCTCCTTGCCCATCTCGCGACGACCGTGCGGATACTCCGCGAGAGGCTCGTCGTCGGTCACGTAGTCGTCGTAGTCGGCGAAACTCCGCGGGAGTCGCCCGCTGAGGAGCAGGACATTGGCGACGAGCAGGCCGATCGACGCCCCGGCCACCAGTCCCACCACGGTCCAGTCCACCGGCGGAAGCGGATGCGACGCGAGCGACGGGGCCACGCTGGACGCCCGCGGAAGCACCGCCTGAAGCGCCCATCCCCCGAACGCGACGAGCGTCATCGTGGTGGTGATCCCGCCCGGAATCAGGAATGTGCGGGCATCGATCAGGGTCGCCGCCACGAGCCCGCTCAGCATCGCCACGAGCACGCCGAAGGCCGGCCACGCGCCGGCGAACCCGAGCTGGCGCCACCACGCCCCGCCGATCCGACCCCAGAAGGTCGCCGGCTCGGAGGCGAAGAGGATGAGGAACGTGACCGCAAAGAGCATCGCGACCAGCAGTTCGATCGCGGGATACTCCGGACTGATCGGATTCCGGCAGCGACGACATCGGCCCCGCAGCAGCACCCAGCCCACGATCGGCAGGTTGTCGTGCCACTTCAGGATCGCCCCGCAGGTCGGGCACCGGCTCGGAGGACTCACCACGCTCCGTCCCGCGGGCACGCGGTGGACGACCACGTTCAGGAAGCTTCCGACGCAGGCTCCGAAGGCGAAGACGAACGCCGCCGAGACGAGCTTCGGCATCCACATGACCAGCTGGTCGGACATCATCAGGGCGAGAAGAGCGGACACGTCGATTCCCGGAGGGGCTCGCGAAGGGATGCGGCGGAGGGTCGCCTCAGACGGGGTCGTCCTCGTCGTCCCCCTGCTGGAGATCGACCTCGGCGATCCGGGTCGCCGCGCGATCGAGGATGTCCCGGCAGCGGGCGAGCAGCGCCCGACCGCGGTCGTACGCCTCCAGACTCTCCTCCAACGCGATGTCGCCCTGTTCGAGGCGGTCGATGATCGACTCGAGCGCGTCCGCGGCCTCCTCGAAGCGAAGATCGCCGATGTCGCCGGGTTCCGAGGTGTCGTGCGCCTTCTTGGCCATGTCCGGGACTCTAGTGGCTGCCGGGCGTCGTCGCCCCGTCGGTCTCGACCCCGTCCACCGTCGCCCGGACGCGGCCCCGCGCCAATCGGGCGGTGATCGCGTCGCCCGGAGACACGGCATCGGCGTCCCGCACCGCCCGTCCGTCCGCGTCCAGCACGATCGCGAAGCCCCGCTCCAGCACCGAGTCGGGACCGACCGATCGAAGCCTGGCCTCCTGCGATGCCATCCGGTCCCGCCATCGCTCGATCCGCCGAGCCATCGCCCGTTCCAGTCGTGCCGCCGCCACCTCGGTCGCACGGATCGCCTGCTCCAGACGCTGCTTCGGAGAGACGGCCGACAGCCGGTCCGCCGCCCGCTCCAGCCGCCGGTTCGGCCGATCGAGGGTCGCGGTGACCCGGCGGTCGAGGGACGCCGCGAGCTCGTCGAGGCGACGCCGATGCGGATCGAGCAACCGCTCCGGACGACGCAGGATCTCGTGGCGAGCCGCCGCGGCCAGCCGCTGGGCGGCCCGTTCGCCGGTCCGCGCGACGAGCAATCGCAGGCGATCCGCCCGGGCCTCCAGCACCTCGCGATGTTCCGCGGCATCCGGCACCAGCACCATCGCCGCCTGCGTCGGCGTCGAGGCGCGGTGATCGGCGCAGAACTCCGCGATCGAGACATCGGTCTCGTGCCCGATCGCGGCGATCAGCGGGACCGGCGCGGGACCACCGCGGGCGTGCCGCGCGATCGCCTCGTCGCGGCTCTCGACGATCGCGGCCGCCACCGACTCCTCGTTGAAGCACCAGAGATCCTCGAGGCTTCCGCCCCCGCGGGTCAGGATGATCGCCTCGGCCCCGAGCCGCGGGGCGAGACGTCGAGACCGCCGGATCGCCTCCGCGATCCGGGGAACCGCCGCCTGACCTTGCACCGGGATCGACACCAGCTGCCACCGGAATCCCGGCCAGCGCTGTCGCGCGGTCTCCTCGACATCGCGGCGGGCCGCCCCGTCGCCGCTGGTCAGCACCAGCGCGGAGGTCGCGAAGGTCGGCAGGGGCAGTCGCCGGGACGGCTCGAACCAGCCGCGAGCCTCCAGATCGGCCTTGAG